>JANXLP010000314.1 GCA_025355125.1 Opitutaceae bacterium
ATCAAGGCCGACGGCTCGATCACGCTGGCGGGCCGGCCGATGACGCTCGCGCAGTTGGCGCGCGAGTTGGGCAGCATGGCGGGTCAGCCGAAGCCGCCGGTATTCCGCATTCGCATGGATGCGAAGGCGACCGCTCAGCAGATCATGTCAGTGGTGGACGAACTCAAAAAGAAGAGTCTTCTCAAAATCACGTTCGATACACAGACGGCGAACTAAGATTTTAAACGCCGCATCGTTGATGGCCTAACCGCGCGCCGCGCCATGTCCGAACGTTCACCCTCAGCCTTCATGCTCTCGATCACGCTCCATGGTGGAGCCGTGGCGATCATGCTGTTTTTCACTTATGCAGTGAGCCAGCAGACCAAGGACGCGCCCCAGGTCTTCGAACTCGTGGCGGGAGCGGGCGACAACTACATGGCGACGGAAGCTCCGGCGCTGGGTTCGCCGGGCGGGATCAAACTCGATATCCCCGCGCCGCCGACGCCGAAAGTGCAGATCGCGCCGACGCCGGAGCCGGCGGCGGAGGCGACGCAAGAGCCTTCGCCGCTCACGCCAGCTCCGATTGAAAAGCCTGCGCCGGCGCCGAAAACTCCTGTCAAACCCGTGGAGACGACCATCCCTAATTTCAAAAAGCAGATCGCCAATAAGGTCCTGCGGGCGGAGCTCAATACGAAGAAGAAAATCGAGAAAGAGCGCGTGGAAGAGGCGAAGCGGATCACCAAGGCGGAGTTTGAAAAGGCCAACAAAGATAAAGCCAAAGCGGCTGCCGCCACCGCAGCCAAAGGCGGCTCGACGAAGATTGCGAAGATCGACGCCGAAGGCATTGCCGCCGGCGTCGTGGGCGGCTCGACGAAAAACAAAACGGGCGGCGCGGGCGGCAAAGCTCTCGTCGCCGAGGATGGGGCCCCGATGGAGCGCTATTTTGCCCTGCTCAAAAATCGATTGAAGGAGAATCACGAGAAGCCGCCGGGCTTGAGCGATACCTTGGTGGCGCGCGTGGAATTTTACGTCGGTGCGGATGGTTCGATTTCCAACGTAAAGATCAAGAGCCCCTCCGGCAGTCCGGAATTTGACCGCTCCGTGGTGGAGGCTTTTGCCCGCACGAAATCCATTGGCCCACGTCCTGACAAGAAGGGGGAGTCGGCCGTGTTGGACTTTAAGATGCGCGAAGAGGACGGAGATTGAGCGGTCGGCACTATCGGCCAGGGCTTGACCATCTACATGCAGGCCATCGACGCCGACGAAACGCTCCTAAACAACGAGCTCTCCGCCGCGTAGGCCCAAACCCAGCGCCTTTCGGGCACCGTGCTGTTGATCAAGGCCCTCGGCGGTGGCGGGCAGGGCGCCGAGCGGCCCGTGAAGCCCTGAGCGGCTCATCCGGCGCGCCCGTAATCTACGGGCGGATTTCGAAAACTAAAAAGGCCGCCGGGAGTTATCCGGCGGCCTTTAAATTTGGTGGACCCTAGCGGTCTCGAACCGCTGACCTCCTCAATGCCATTGAGGCGCTCTACCAACTGAGCTAAGAGCCCGTCGCCCGTGCGAGAGGCCAAAAAATCGAAATTCTCCAGCCGAACGCAAGGAGTTTTTTACGAAAACATCCCGCGACGCTGAAACTCACTGCGATGTGAGCAGCGGAGGCGGCTCGGGCGGCGGGGTGGCGTAGAATCTCGCCATCACCTCGCGCCAGTGCGCGTCTTCGAGTTCGCGGCGTTTTACGGCCCGGTATTCGGTTTCGCCGGCAAAGAAAATAAAGGCGAAAAGCACAGCGGTGAGGTAGGCGTGAAACCAGACAATCGCGACGAGCGCGGCGATCACCGCGAGGATCTTGCCCACCGTCGCCGCCCAAAACGTAGCACGCAGGTAGGGCACGCGAGTGGCGAGCAACGCGCGGAAGATGCGACCGCCGTCCATGGGGAACACCGGCACGAGGTTGAAAACACCCATCAGCAGATTCCAGTGCAGGAGCAGGTGGGTAAACCCGAGGGCGTTGGATTCGTAACTAGAAAATGCCCACGTTTCCGGAGAACCCACCGCCAGCCACAATACACCCGCGATCACAAAGTTAACCGCCGGGCCGGCGAGCGTCATGAGCAACTCGCGCGAAGGCTCGCGCGGAATCGATTCAAACTCCGCCATGCCGCCGATCGGCATTAGCAAGATCCGCCGCACGCCGATGCCGAAGTGCATAGCGGTAAAGCAATGCCCGAGCTCGTGCAGCACCACGCAGGTGAAAAACGCCCCGATGATCGCCACACTCCACGCCGCGCCCTCGAGCCCGCCCTCGCTCCAGCCTTCCCACGCCACATAGGTCAGCAGCAGGAGAAAACTCCCGTGGAGCGCGAGTTGG
>JANXLP010000316.1 GCA_025355125.1 Opitutaceae bacterium
CGCGGGTGGAAGATTGGGGTTGCAGCGCGGCAGGTGCGGGCTTTGCTCTGACCTTTCAACTATTTAATACCATGCAAGAAGTCGTCACACTAGAATGCACCGAGGCCAAGAAAGAGGGTAAACCTGCTTCTCGCTACCTCACCTTCCGTAACAAGAAGACCGTCACCGAGCGCATCGAGAAGAAGAAGTATAACCCCTTCTTGAAGCGCCACACGCTCCACAAGGAGATCAAGTAAATAGGAAGGCTCACGCCTCCAACAGTTTCGAAGCCGGGCTTTTTAGCCCGGCTTTTTTATTTTCAGGCCCTAAGGAAGTCGTGAGGCTCAGGTATACTCTGACTGGCACTGCTCTCATACTGCGGTGACCACGGCTGAGATTATCCCCAAAATTTCGAACCCTTACTTCCGATCAGCGCCCAGAGACGAAAACGGGGTCGCAGATGTGCCGGCGAGCGGGCGTTGGCTGACTTGTTGGCGGCGCGCGGCGCGCCAGCTCTCGCGATGTTTGCGAATCCAGTCCAAAAGCGCGCGCTCAAAACCGATGTCGTAGCCGAGTCGCTCGGACTCGAGCCACTTGTGTTTTAAGATCTCTTCCCGCTCGGCGAGGAACTCCTGATAGAGGCTCGATTGCTTCACGAATTCACGGGACGAAGAAGGATCGGACTCTTTGGTGGGAGAAGTCATGCAGCAGGTCGTCAGCGAGGTAGGTTCAGAGCGACGGGAAGAGTGCTGTCAATGCCCGCGATGTCGCCGAATTGTTACATCCGTCCGGGCATGGGCTTGACCAAGCGCGCGAGAAGCGTTTCCGCAATTTCGCGAAAGGTGCGGCCGGCTAAACTGTCGGGGGCGCTGACGACGACAGGTTCGCCCGAGTCACCTCCGGCGCGAATTTCAAGGATGAGCGGGACTTGGCCGAGAAGCGAAGTCCCGAGCTTTTCCGCGGTGATGATGCCGCCGCCCTCGCCGAAGAGCATATGCTTTTGGCCGGCGGGATCGACGAAGTAGCTCATGTTCTCGGCGACACCGAGGAGGGGCACGTTGACCTTCTGAAACATGAGGCCGCCCTTGCGTGCGACGTTGGTCGCGGCGGGTTGGGGCGTGGTCACGATCACCGCCCCGTCGAGCGGGAGCGTCTGCACGAGGGAGAGCTGAGCGTCACCGGTGCCGGGCGGGAGATCGACGAGGAGCACATCAAGGTCACCCCATTTCACGTTTTGGACGAATTGCTGGATCGTCTTCATGATCATCGGTCCGCGCCAGACGACGGGCGTGTTGTCGTCCACGAGGAAACCCATACTCATCACCTTCACGCCGTGACGCTCCATCGGAACGAGCATCGAGGCGGCGCCATCACCCTCAACCTCGGGGCGGCCTTGGAGGCCCATCATGAGGGGAACACTCGGGCCGTAGATATCGCAATCCATCAGGCCCACGCGGCCGGGGCGGCCCTGGGCGGTGAGGACTTGGGCGAGGGCGCAGGCGAGGTTGACGGCAAAGGTGCTCTTACCGACGCCGCCTTTGCCGGAGGCGAAGGCGACAGCGTATTTCGCGGTTTTCGGATTGCCGCTGGTGCCGGGAAGATTGCCCGGGCCGTTGGCGGGTGCGGTGGCGGCGCGCGCCGGTTGCACGGAGATGTCGATGATCACGTCGCGCACGCCGGGGAGGGCGCGCAGGCATTTATCGACTTCGGACTTTAGGTGCAGGGGGATCTTCGGGTCGCTGGTGGTGAGGGCGAGGGCGACTTTGACGGTGCCGTCGGTGAAGCCCGCCGAGCGCACGAGGCCGAACGAGACGATATCGCGGCTAAAGCCGGGATATTTTACCTGTTGCAGATGGGCTTTGATTTCGGTGTCGGTCACAGCAGTGAGAATGTTAGCAAATAAGAGTTGTTATGCCGGCGCTGCGCGCAAATAGAAATCCCCTCTTCTTCTCTCATCCTTTTCTCTTTCGCTCATGCAAAAATTCCTGCGTTTCGCTCTTTTCTTAGTTGTAGCCACCGCCCTGTCCGCGGACGCGGCGGCCCCACGAGAACTCGGCACCGTCGAAGTGCTCAACGATAGCAAAACCGTGCCCGTGCGCATCTCGGCGAGCACGCCCGAGCTCACCGCCCTCGCCGTGCAGGCCTTTGACACTCATGGCCGCTACAGACGCGTCGCGAGCGGTCATGCTTTCGATATCAAATTTTCTGCGGTCACGCCGACGCAGGTAAGGGTGGATATCACGAAATCCCCGAGCGGCACGGTTGTCGCTTCGGAAGTGGTCACCGGTTCGAGTCCGCGTAACGCGCTCCTTAAGGCGGCGGACGTTGCGGTCGTTAAGACCAACGGTCTCGGTCTGCGCGGTTTCTTCGCCTCGAAGCTCGCTTTCATCAATGAGCGCACGGGCAAAAAGGAAATCTACACCGGCGATTTGATGTTTGGTGAGGTGAAGCAGATCACGCGGGATAACTCGATCACGCTGAGTCCGCGTTGGGCGCCGGATGGCACCCGGTTGCTCTACACGAGTTACTACAAGTCGGGCTTTCCCGATATTTTTACCATCGACCTCGGCAGTTACCAGCGCAGCACCTTCGTGAGTTTCAAGGGCACGAACATGGGCGCGCGCTTCAGTCCCAACGGCTCGCAGGTTGCAATGGTGCTCAGCGGAGAGGGAAATTCGGAGATTTATGTCAGCAACGCCCAGGGGCGGCAGGTTGCACGCAAGACGCGCTCCGATATGGTGAAGGCGTCGCCGGCATGGTCGCCCGACGGGGCCCGCTTGGTTTTTGCGATGGGTGATTCGACGCCGCAGCTCTACGTGATGTCGCCCGCCGGTGGCACCCCGCAACGGCTCGTCACCGGATATTCCTACGCCGCCGAGCCGGATTGGAATCGCACTAATCCGAGCAAAATCGCCTGCACGGTGCGCAAGGGTTCCTATCAAATCGCGGTCTATGATTTCACCAAAGGAAAAGCCGAGATCGTTTCCCAGGCCTCGTTTGATGGTATTGAGCCCAACTGGCTGCCTGATGGGCGGCATCTTGTTTATACGGCGCGCGACCGTTCCAGCAGCCGTGTGTGCATTCTCGATACGGAGACGGGCAAGAGCACCGCGATCAGTCCCAAGAGCTTTGGTTCGACGATGCAGGGCAACGTTTGGTCCCAATAAAAAAAACGCGCCGAATTTCTTTAGCGCAAAAAAGCCGCACCTTTGAGGTGCGGCTTTTTGTTTGAAGTAGTGCGACCGTGAAGCCGATGGATTACTTCGTCGCGGCGAGGTAGTTGGCCTCGGCGGCGTCCCAATCGGCGACGTTCCAGAACGCCGTGATGTAATCGGGACGGCGGTTCTGGTAGTTGAGATAGTAGGCGTGCTCCCAGACATCGAGCGCGAGGACGGGCTTGCCCTCGATACCGGCGACGGCCTTGCCCATAAGCGGGCTGTCCTGATTGGCGGTCGAGCCGACGGCGAGCTTCTTGTCGGCGGTGACGTAGAGCCAGGCCCAGCCTGAGCCGAAGCGCGTGGCGCCGGCCTTGGCGAAGTCTTCCTTGAACTTGGCGAAACCGCCGAGCTCGGCCTCGATGGCTGCGGCGAGTTTGCCCTTGGGGGCGCCGCCCTTGCCAGGACTGAGGATGGTCCAGAAGAACGAGTGATTGCTGTGGCCGCCGGCGTTGTTGCGCACGCCGCCACGGATGGCCTCGGGAACTTTGGAGAGATCGGCGATCAGTGCGTTGACGTCGAGCGACTCAAGCGCGGGCTGATCCTTGAGGAGATTGTTGGCGTTGGTGATGTAGGCTTGGTGATGCTTGCCGTGGTGGATCTCCATTGTCTTCGGGTCGATGTGCGGGACGAGAGCGTCGAGGGCGTAGGGCAGGGGAGGAAGAGTGTAAGCCATGACTATAATGTTTTTGAGTTTCGAGTGCGGGAATGCTGAAGGGATGGACTGACCACAAAGTGATGCACCGGTGCCGTGATGCGTCAACTTTCAGCTATGGCTTATGACTCCTCGGGCGAGAGCAGGCGCAACACTCGTGTGACATTTGATGAAATGGAGTTCGTGCGACGAAGGTGAATCAGGGAAACGCACTGCTATGGCCCCTTCTTTAGAGTAGAGCAGACGGCAGGTCCTGATTGCCTTCCTCGGCGCGTTTCAGGCGGAAAAACGTTTGGATCAATTCGCGACACTCGGCTTCGAGCACACCGCCGGCGGTGAGTTCGACGTGGTGGTTGACGCGGGGGAGGGCGTTGAGGTCGGTCGCGCCGCCGAGGCAGCCCATCTTGGGATCGGGGACGGCGTAGCACACGCGTTTCATGCGGGACATGAGCGTGGCGCCGGAGCACATGGGGCAGGGCTCCTTGGTGACGTAGAGCGTCGCCCCTTCGAGGCGCCAGTTACCGAGTTTCGTGGCGGCTTGGGTGATTGCTAGCATCTCGGCGTGGGCGGTGGGATCGCCGGCGCTTTCGACGGTGTTGTGGGCGGAGGCGATGATCTCGCCGCCGAACGCGATCACGGCGCCGATGGGCACCTCGTCCTGCCGCCAGGCGTCGATGGCCTGATTGTAGGCTAGGCTCATGAAAAACGCGTCGTCGCGGACCAGCTGCGAAGGGAAACGCTTGTCGAAAGGGCAGGGCGGCGGCGTGTTTTTAGGGGAGACCATGGGGGACGTTTAAGAGGAAAACCTTGACTTACGCGGGGGCAATCCGGCTTACAAGTGTGCTTTACGCCGACCACTGCACACCAATCCATGATGCTCCACTGCTCCATTCAACCCCGCGTTAACCATGGCTGACAACGACGCGATCGAAGTTGAGGGCAAAGTGATGGTCGTGTTGCCCGGCACGATGTTCAAGGTGCAGCTGGCTAACGGCCATGTCGTGCTCGCCCATATCTCGGGCAAGCTGCGCAAGAATTTCATCAAGATCGCCGCCGGCGACAATGTGAAGATGGAGATGAGCCCTTACGATCTCGAGAAGGCGCGCATCACCTTCCGCATGAAGGAAGCGAATCCGTTGCCGCGTCCGCCGATGCGCCGCCGCTACTGAGCAGCAGAGCAACAGGCCAGACTATCCGCGCGGATTTTTCAGCCAAAGCCTCAACCGGCTTTGGCTTTTTTGTGACCACGCGTCACGTGGTCGCGTCGCGGCTTTGACTTGCCGAACCCGGTCCGCGCTTGCGCACTCTTTTGCTCATGGCCCGTCGCTCTGTTCCTTCTCGCACGCTCGCGCTCAGTCGCGCGCCAGCGGCGTTTGCAGGCGATATCGACGGCTTCATCGCGTTTCTCGATTTGGAACGCGGGCTGTCGCGGCACACCCGAGAGAATTATCAACGCGATCTTGACCAGGGGGCCGCGTGGCTCGCGAAGCAGGGTGTCGCCGATTGGCGCAAGGTCACGGCGGCGCAGGCGGGGGAGTGGCTGCATTCGCTCACGCGCGCGGATTTCGCGGTGGCGAGTCTGGCGCGCAAGCTCACGGCCTTGCGCGTCTTCGCGCGGTATCTCGTGCGCGAGAAAATCCGTTCCGATGATTTCACTGCGTTGCTGGCCGGGCCGAAGCTCGGGCGGCGTCTGCCTGAGACGCTTTCGGGCGATGATATCACGCGACTCCTGGCGGCGCCGAGTGGTGGCGACCCTGCTTCGCTGCGCGACCGGGCGTTGCTGGAGCTTTTTTATTCGAGCGGGCTGCGGGTATCGGAGTTGGGCGGACTGATGCTGCAGCAGATCGACCTTGAGCAGGGATTTTTGCGGGTGTTTGGCAAAGGCTCCAAAGAACGCGTGGTGCCGATCGGTGGCCGGGCGTGCGCGGCGCTCACGACTTACCTCGTGGCGGGCCGGCCGCATTTCGTGAAGACGCGCACGGGCAGCCAGCTCTTCCTGAGCAATCGCGGCGGCGCGCTCTCGCGGATCACGCTTTGGTATATCGTCAAAAAACACGCGCGCCGTGCCGGGATCGCGCAGAACGTGAAGCCGCATTTGCTGCGGCACTCTTTTGCTACGCACCTCCTGAGCGGCGGAGCCGACCTGCGTGCGATCCAGGAAATGCTCGGCCACGCGAGCATCGCGACGACGCAGATCTACACGGCGGTGGAACCGCAACGGTTGCTCGACCAGCACGCGAAATTCCACCCGCGCAATCAGGCTTGAACGGCTCCGGGCTTGCTCTGATCGGGGGCGATGCGTTGCGTGGCGCCCGCATGTTTTTCGGCGGCTATTCCATTCCGGCGCTCATTGAAATCGCGGCCAAGGTCGCGTGCACCGTGCATGTCATCCGCCAAGGCCGGAGCTTGGCTTGGATCTGGCTCATCCTGTTGTTTCCTTTCGGTGGTCCGTTGATTTATTTTTTTGTCGAGATTTGGCCCGAGCTTGGCCGGGGCGGATCGAGCCGGGGGTTCAGTTTTCGGCTACCGCAGAATCCGACACGGACCATCGCACGACTGACGGAGGAGTTGGAGTATTCGAGCACGGTGGAGAAGCGGGTCCAACTCGCCCGCGCCTACGCCGCCGGCGAGCGACACGCTGAGGCGGTTGAAACGATCCGGGCGTGCCTCACCGGCGTCTTCAAAGACGATCCACCGCTGACGTTCGAGCTGGCCGAGATCTGTTTTGGAGCGGGCCTTTATCGGGAATCGCGGGATGCACTGGCGGTGTTGGACCGGCTGAAGTTCAAAGGCTCGCGGCACGAGCGCTGGATTCTGGCGGCGCGTTGTCATGAAAAACTCGGAGACATTACGGCGGCGAAAGCGGCCTACGAGGAGTCATTCCCGACGGCTGTGGGTGAGGAGGCGCGTTGTCGCTATGCGCAACTGCTGGCGGCGGCCGGAGAATCGGCTGCTGCCCGCGCGCTGTTTGAAGAGATTGCGCGAAACGCGAAACACGGCGGCGGCAACTATCGCCGGTTGAATCGCCCTTGGATCAACCAGGCCAAGGACGGACTTGGGGCTTTGGCGGGCAAGTGAGCCGGCGGGGGACGCGGGCTCGGGTCGCGCTACGGCCGCGAAAGCGCCGCGAGTTCCTTTTCAAAGCGGGCTTGCGAGGCTTTGCGCTTTTGGGCGCTGGCCTGCTGAAGCGACCACTGCCGCTCGGCGGCATCGTCAGAGTTGGACACGATGTCGCGTTCGGCGACTTTGCGGGCTTCGCCGATGGTCGCGTATTTCCCGGTGCTATAGAGGGTGCTGGCGCGGTCGTTTACTTGGTGCCGGCGCGATTCTTGCATGAGGGCGGAGGGCGGCGGGCTCGCCACGGCGTTGGCGTAGTCGGGCTGCGTGCGCTTCGTTTTAGTGTGAGTGGTGCAGCCCGATGAAGCGACCATCACTGCGACCCAGAGGAAGGGGAGCATCCGGTTCATGCTGGAAACGGAACGCTTTTACCGCCTTGGGTCAATGCGTCGTCTGAATGTGAAATCAGCACACTGAACGGCTGCGCGCGCAGTATTTCCTTCCAATTAAATCGGCACGGGGAATGTTCTTGGCGAACCATGCGGCAGGACACGGTCATATATCTGACGAACATCATTATCGGTTTCATCTTGGCCTGTTTGCTGACCTATCACTGGCTGCGCCAGGGCCGCGCGGTCAACATGCGCGCCTGGATGTTTGCGGCGTGGATTATGACGGGGGCGGACATTCTTTTCGCCCTGCGGCCGGAGTTGCCGTCGTGGGCCGGGCGGATTCTTGCGACGGTGTTGGTCACGGCCGGACACGGGGTGCTCTACATCGGCGCGCAGCGGACGGCGGAGCTCCCTCAAGGCCGAAAGCTGATCGCCGTGGTGCTGCTGCTGCACCTCACGGGGCTGACGCTTTTCCTGCTGGCGGGTCAGTCCACTAACTGGCGCATGGTCATGAACGGCCTGATCTGGGCCGGCCTGTCACTCGCCTCGTTCCGCTGCCTGCGTCAGGCGCGGCCGGTTTTCTGGCAACCGTTGCTGGCGCCGGCGAGCGCGTTTCTTTTGCACGGCGTGTTTCACTGTCTGCGCGTGGGCGCGGCGATTATTTTTCAGGTGCGTGGCTGGAAGGAGGCATCCGCGGCCTTGCAGACGATCGGTGACCTTGAGGTGAGTTTCTTCATGGTCGCGCTCTTCGTGAGCCTGCTCATCGCGCATCTCCAACTCCGCAACGAGGAACTTTCCCGTGCGCTCGTGGAGGTGCAGACGCTGACAGGGCTGCTGCCAATCTGTGCGTGGTGTCGCAAGGTGCGCGCCGACGATGGCTACTGGCAGAAATTGGAGGAGTATTTCGTATCCCACAGCCGGGTAAAGTTCACCCACGGCATCTGTGTGGATTGCACGAAGGAACAGTTTCCCGAGAGTCACGCGGTGCGGACACCGAAGTGATAGTAGGTGCGGGGCTGGTTACCGGAGCCGTGAGCGTGGGCGCTCAGGCGGGCTTCACGGGGTAAAGCGCAGCGAGTTTGCGCATCGTGGTGAGGTTGCGCATCGACGAGGAGGGAAGTTTGAGCGCCTTCAATTGGGACGAGGTCCAGATTTTCGACTCGTGAGATTTGATGTGCCGGCAGAGCCAATAATATTCGCGGCCTTCGACGGCGAAGGCGTCCACCTCGGAATGACACGCGGTGAGGCCGCGCTGCTGTTCCGGGCTGAGTGGGCGCGCGAGAAAGCCCACGTGGATGGTGTTGGCGGGATCGGACGTGTCGGTCGGGCCGAATGGCTGAAATGCAGCCACGGCGGTGACCTCGGCGCGGGTGCGGACAAAAGTATCCACTGCGTAGCCGAGGGATTTCTCCAGATGCTTTTGGATGCTGGCCTCAAGTTTTGAGGTGTCGCCGATCTGGCTGGAGAAGATGACATTCCCGCTCGCGATAAACGTTTCCACGTTGGCGAATTTCAGCGCCTCGAAGTGCGCACGCAGTGCGTCCATCTTGATGCGGCGGTTACCGAGATTCATGCCGCGAAGGAAAGCGATGTAGTGGTGCATGTGGGGGCAAGCGAAGTCCGCAGCCGGGGCAGCGCGATCCCAAAAAAACGACGGGCACTGGAAACTTGACGCGAACTGGGATTGCGACGCCCTTGGGCGCATGGCCACGCCGACGGACGAAAACTTTAACGACTACAAACGCGCGGAGCGAAAAGCGCTCGAGATCCTCGCGGAGATGAAAGCCACGAGTCCCAAGAAAGTGGACATCGAGCTGGCGCTGCTCGTGGCGGTTTTTGAGCTGCACAAGGGCACAGTGCCGGCCGATAAGATCGCGGCAGTCGTGCAAGGGCACCTGAAACAACTGGTGCCTTACTACGCGGGCAAAGCGCCGACGTCGTCGAACTAAACAAAGTCTTATGGTGACCGCGGAGAGGCCGCGCCGCGCGGGCGGGCTGGTTGTTTCCGGTGGTAAGTGTCGCGAAATTGACGAAGCGCTTGAAATGCCGTGCGTCTCGCTCCTCATCATAGGGATGTCTCTTACTGTCGTTGGACAACGTTGCATGAGTGAGCGCGAGCCCGAGCTAGGGCTCGGCGTGGTTGCGAGCGTGGACGCCGCCGCGCGCCGGATCGGAATCACCTTTCCTGCGACGGGGGAAAATCGCCTTTACGCGCTGGGCACGCCGGTCCTGAAGCGCGTGAAGTTCGGGGTGGGCGAGACGGTGGCGACTCGCGAAGGTGCGCCGCTGGTCGTCGAGGCGGTGGAGGAAACGGCGGGGGTGATCGTTTACGCGGGCGCGGGCGGGCGGCGCGTGCGCGAGGATGCAATCTCCGATGTGACGAGTGTGAGCCTGCCGCAGGAGCGGCTCATGGCGGGGCAGGTCGATCCGGGTGAGGTGTTCGATCTGCGGTATCGGGCTCTCCAAGCGCAGGCGAAATTCCGGCAGTCGGATGTGCGCGGGTTTCTCGGTGGTCGGCTGGAGTTGATCCCACACCAGTTTTTCATCCTGCAAGAAGTGTCGTCGCGCCAAGTCCCGCGCGTGCTGCTCGCGGATGAGGTGGGGCTTGGGAAAACCATCGAGGCGTGTCTAATTTTGCAGCGGCTACTCGCGGTCGGAAAGGCGAAGCGCGTGCTGATCCTCGTGCCGGAGTCGCTCACGCACCAGTGGTTCGTGGAGCTCCTGCGGCGATTCAATTTGTGGTTCAGCATCTACGACGAAGCGCGCTGCGTGGCGTGCGAGGGCAGTGAGCCGACCCAGAATCCGTTTCTCGCCGCGCAACTGGTGTTGGCGGGTGTGTCTTTCCTCGCGGGGAACGAAATCCGCCGCGATCAGGCGCTGGCGGCGGGCTGGGATATCGTGGTCGTGGACGAAGCGCATCACCTCGCGTGGGCGCCGAGCGGTGCGAGTGCCGAGTATGCGCTCGTGGAGCAACTCGCACAGCGCTCGCCGGGGCTGCTGTTGCTCACGGCCACGCCCACGCAGTTGGGGCTCGAGGGGCATTTCGCCCGACTGCGGTTGCTTGATCCGCACCGCTACGACGACTTCGCGAAATTTCTCGCGGAGGCCGAGAGTTTCGGCGCGGTGGCGGGGATTGCTGAGAAAATCATCGACCAGAAGCCGCTGAAGCCGAAAGACCAGACAACGCTACGGAAGATTTTTAACCGCGATCCACAGCGATTGAGCGAGCACCTTGACGCGTTGGCGGACGGCCGGAAGGGCGCGCGCGAGGCGTTGCTCAAGACGCTCCTCGATCAGCACGGCACGGGACGCGTGGTGTTTCGCAATACGCGCGCCGCGATGTCGGGGTTTCCCAAGCGGAAATTTTGCCCCGTGCCGCTCACGGTGGAGAGTAACCTCACGCAGCTCGCTCGGATCGCGCGCGAATTACAGGCCGAGGACACGGGCGCCGATGCGACGATTCGCTACGCGTTCAAGGAAGACCCGCGCATCGACTGGCTCGTGGATTTCCTGAAAGAGCAGCGCACGGGCAAGGTCCTGCTGATCTGTAAATCGCAGCGCAAGGGCATCGCCATCGAGGCAGCGCTACAGGAGAAGATCAACGTGAAGGTCGGCCTCTTCCACGAGGGGCTGCCGCTCGTGCAACGCGACCGCAACGCCGCCTGGTTCGCCGAGGCTGACGGCGCGCAACTGCTCATCTGTTCGGAGATCGGCAGCGAGGGACGCAATTTTCAGTTCGCGCATCATCTCGTGCTCTTCGACCTGCCGCTCGATCCCGGTTTGCTGGAGCAACGCATCGGGCGCTTGGATCGCATCGGCCAGACGCAGACGATCCGCATTCATGTGCCCTACGTCACGGGCAGCGGTGAGGAGTGCGTGGTGGAATGGTATCACCGCGGGCTCGATGCCTTTGAGACCTCGCTGCACGGCGGCAACGATTACCAGGACGCTTTTAAGATGCGACTGCTCGAACTCGCGCGCACCTATGGCGAAGGCGGTAAGGCCGGCCGCGCGCAGCTCGATGCGTTTATTGAGGAGACGGTGACGTTCCGGAAAGCGCTCGCGCTGAAGATGCAGAAAGGCCGTGACCGCTTGCTCGAGCTCAACTCCTTCGATCCGGCGGTGGCAGAACGTGTGATCGCGCGGGTGCGGGCGGTGGATGCCGATCCTTCCCTGCGCGACTTCCTCATCGCGCTGCTCGACCACTTCGGCGTGCGCATCAAGGAGCACGAGGAGGGCGATATGTTTCTCGACCCGAGCCACGCCTACATCGAGGGGTTTCCGTCGATTCCGCGCGACGGTATGCTCGCGACGTTCAGCCGGCAGCGCGCGATCATGCGCGAGGACATCCGGTTCATCTCGCCCGACCACGCGCTGGTGCAGGATGCGATCGACCTGCTGATCGATTCCAAGGCGGGCACGTCGGCTTTTGGTTACGTGAAATCGCGCACGCCCAACCTGATCCTCGAAGCGATCTTCGTTCTCGAGACGGTGGCCGACACGCGCTGGCACGTGGATCAATTTCTCGCGCCCACGCCGGTGCGGGTGGTGATAGACTTGAAAGGCAATGATCTCACGGCTGCGCGGGAATCCACGGCGTTGGCGGACGATTTCACCGATGCGGTGCTTCAGCGTTTCCTCGAGCGCCCGGGATTCAATGCGGGCTTGCTCAAGACCCTGCTCGGAAAGGCGACCGAGCGCGCCGAGGAGCGTTCGCAGGTCTTGAAAACGGCGGCGACGGAGAAGGCGGCCTCGGCATTGAATGCGGATGTGCAGCGACTGATCGATCTCCAGAAACTCAACGACCACGTGCGGCCCGAGGAGATCGAACTCGCACGGCAGCAACTGGCGCACACCGGCACCGCGATCGCTGAGGCGCGGCTGCGGCTCGATTCGATCCGGTTGATCGTGGAGACGCCTGCGCCGCTTAACTGAGCCAGCTCGCGATCAAGGAGTGTTGTTGGCCGGGCGCGGTGGCTGGAGGCCGAGACGCTCGTAGCGCTGGGTGATCACGCGGTAAAATTCCACGCGTTTTTCAGGTGGGAGCGTGGCGGCGATTTTTTCGGAGGACGCGCGCAGCTCGGCGGCGGCCAGCAGCGCGCCGCGCACGCGGAGTGCTTTTAGATTGGTCGCAGACTGATCGAGGATCGTCTGCACGCGCGTGGATTCAGCGGCGTTGAGTTTCAGCGTATCCGCGAGATCTGCGCCGATGCGCTCGGCGGCGCGGTCGGCGAAACTGCGGTTGCTTCCGGGGTTTTGCAGATTTTGGCGGAAGATGCGCAGGCCGGCCCATGTGGTGCCGGCGATGCCGACGGCGAGACCGAGGATGAAAATAGCGGTGGCCACGAGCCAGGCGCGCCAGCGGGTGCTACCGTTCACGAAGCACCTCCCGTTGAAGCGGCCAGCAATTGCGCCCATGGCATCGCCTGCCAGAAACCCCATGCTTCCCACGAGGTGAACAACGCGAGCGCGCAGGCGGCGGCGACGCATGTGAAGACGATGCGACGCGAAGCGAAGAGGGATGCAAACTCCGCGGTCCAACCTGCGGGTTCCTTGGCCGGAGATACTTGGCGGACGGCGCGCAGCAATGCGGGCAGATCGACGGATGGCGTCGCGTCGGTGCGGGCGAGGCGGAGGCGTTCGGCCCAGTCTGGTTCAGAGTGTGAACGGGGTGGTTTCATAAGTGGTCGTGAGATTAAAGCAGGGAGCGGAGATGGCGGCGTGCGCGCCAGGCGCGGAGTTTGGTGGCGGTGAGCGTCCAGCCGAACTGCGCGGCGATTTCAGCGAGGCCCCAGCCCTCGAGGTGATGCAGCGTGAGCAGCGTGCGGTCATCGGGCGGTAAATGCGCGAGGAGGGTCTTCACCTCGTTGGCGGCGGCGCGTGCAGCGGGATCGGCGGCGGGATCGACTGCTTCGAGCGCGGGGGCATTGATCGGATCGTCTTCCCGTGGCTCGACCAGCCAGCGCCGCCGCACGCTCTGGCGGCGAAAGTAGTCGCGGCCGGTGTTGGTAGCGATGCGCTGGAGCCAGTGGGCGAATGGTTGTTCGGCGCGCCAACCGGGCAGGCCGCGGACCATGCGGAGAAACGTCTCTTGAACGAGATCATCGAGATCGGCGGGGGTGCGCACAAAGCGCCAGAGTAGGCGTGCGATGACGGCGTGGTGACGTGTGACGAGCTCATCCATCGCGGCGCGGTCGCCGTCCCGAGCGCGGCGCGCGCACGACGCGTCGGGATCAGTCGATCCCGATGCCGTGGCCGGATGTGGCAATTCCTCAGGGACATTGGCGGACGCGGGTTTCAATACGGGACGTTGGCTCGGCGGGAGTGGAGGCGCACGCGGCGTCAGTTGGCGAGTGGGCAACGGCGAAAATAACGCGCAGGGAATGAGTGTCGGAGAGAGAGCGTTTTCATAAGGAGATGTTTGAGCGTTCTCCTACCTCAACGCGGCAGGACTCACTTGGTTTCGTGGGCCGATGAAATTATTCTGAAACCATTCGGCGCATGGCGCGTTGAAGAAATGGTAAACCATCATCCTTCCTCATTACTCACTATCATGAATGCATCTCGTCGTCGTATCTCGTTCACGCTCTTTGCCCTTATCCTGACGGCTATCTCTGCCGTCGCGGCCGACCCTACGGGCACTTGGAAATTCAAGGCGGAATCAGCCGACGGCCGTAGCATGGAGAGCACGCTTATCCTCAAGTTGGAAAACAACCAGCTCACTGGCAGCGTCGATAATCTGGCCGGGAAGGCGGACATCCCCCATGCGACCTTTGTGAACGACCAGGTGACGTTCACCGTCGAGCGTGAGATTGGCCGGCGGCTGCGGAAGCAGACGTTTGCGGTCAACTACACGGGGAAACTGGAGGGCGATATCATAAAGGGCACGATCCAGACGACGGGGCGCGACAAGAAGCCAATATCCATCGTGTGGGAAGCGACGCGCGCCAGGTAACGCCACAGCCTGAGCTTCCTCTTCCTTCGTATGACGCGAACTCGAAAACTCATTCTGCTCGGGGCTGCGGCCCTCGGCGCGGCGGGCATGTTGGTTACCTCGGGCTGCGTATTTGCGGCGGTGAGGGCGGTTCGCTACGTCGAGCATAAGATCAATCCGCCTCAGCCGCTGTTACAGGGTGCGGCGGTGTTTTTGGACGGCTCGCTGCGGATCGGGGCGGTGTTGCGCTCGACGGAGGGGCGCCGCCGGGTCCGGACGATTTTGGAGGATGAAACCGCGGAGGACATGGCTAAGGACAAAGACGAACCCAAGCCACGCATGGCGCTGGTCGTGATTTTTACGAACACCGGCAAATCCACGGCGGATTTTACCGTGGTCTCGCTAGAGTCGCCTCTCGGCAAAGTTTTGCCGGGGCCTAAAACTGTGGCGCTGGCGGCGGGACAGCGTTTGCTGCTCGGACCTCAACGCTCAGCGCACGAAGAAAATTTCGCGGCGCTGGCCCTTACGGTGACCGTGCAGCACGGGACGGAAAAGGAAAGGCACGTGGTAAACTTGACGCCGCTCGCTGACGAGAAAGCGACGACGGTTTCGAAGCCGTAAAGTGACGCGCGGACTCGAAACGGGCTGACTTCGGCGTGGGTGAAGCTTTGGTGGGGCGATGAACTACGCCGGCTTGTTTCTCACTCTCATCGCGGTGGGGTCGCCCGTCGCAGCGGAGATTCCGGCGTCGCCCGCGCTCCAAGTAGTCGTGGACCGCGCCGCGCAGACGGTGCTGGCCGAGTTTCGTGAGCAGAAACTCCAGCCGAGCCAGCTCGCGATCACGCTGGTCGATCTGCGCGAACCGATGCAGCTGAAACAGGCGAGTTTTCGCGGGGATCAACCGATTTACCCGGCGAGTGTGATCAAGCTTTTCTACCTCGCCGCGACGCACCGCCGGCTGGAGGACGGGAAGCTCACGGACACGCCGGAGCTGCGCCGTGCGTTGCGCGATATGATCGTCGATTCTTCGAACGATGCCACGCACTACGTCGTCGATTTACTGACAGGGACGACGAGCGGGCCGGAATTGTCGGAGGCTGAGCTCGCGGTCTGGTTTGAGAAACGGGCGGTGGTGACGCGCTACTTTGCGGGGCTCGGCTATGTGGGCGTCAATGCCAGCAAGAAGCCGTGGAGCGATGGGCCGTATGGGCGCGAGTCGCAGGCCATCAAGCTGCTTGAGCCGAAGCGCAATATGCTCACGACCGATGCCACCGCGCGCTTGCTGGCGGACATCGCGACGGGGCGCAGTGTGACGGCAGCGCGTAGTGCGGAGATGCTCGCGCTCCTCGCGCGCGATCCGACGTCGCAGTCGGCCGATCCCGACGATCAAGCGAAGTTTACTGGTCCGGCACTGCCGGCCGGCGCGAAGTTGTGGTCGAAGGCGGGTTGGACCAGCCAGATGCGGCACGACGCGGCGCTGATCGAGTTGCCCAGCGGCGCGCGGTTTGTGCTCGTGGTGTTTACGACGGATCACGCCGGTGAGCGCACGTTCATCCAATCGGTGGCGCGAGTCGTGGTGAACGGGATGATGGGCGTGCGCTAAAAATCTAGGTGCAGGCGTGAAGATGAGATCGGCGGGGTTTGCCCTTGCGGATGCGCGCGGGGGTTTCCAGAACCACCGCCCCTCTCATGCAGACCCAAGAAATTTCCATCGAACAGATCGACATCTATGGCGGCACCCAGGCCCGCGCGCAGACCAACGAGGATGCGATCGACGGTTACGGCGAAGAGATGAACCGCGGGACGGTATTTCCGCCGATCGCGCTCTATTTTGATGGCACGACTTATTGGCTCGCAGACGGTTTTCATCGTTACCTCGCCGCCAAGCGGATCGGTCGGCCTACGATCACGGCCGAGGTGCAACCGGGCGGGCGGGTCGATGCGCTGAAGCATGCGCTCGGCGCAAATGTGACCAACGGCGTGCATCGCAACAACGCGGACAAGCGCAACGCGGTCGAGATCGCCCTCGAGGAGTGGCCGGATCGCGCCAATCCCGTGATCGCGGAGATTTGCCGCGTCTCGGTGGAGTTCGTCCGCACCACGCGCGTGCAGCTCACGAAGTCGGGTCATCTCACGCCGTCGGAGACCGTCATCGGTCGCGACGGCAAGGAATACCCGGCGCAGATCGAGCGCGAGGCGCGCGGTAAAACTGAAGGGTCGTCCAGCGATACCAAAGGTGGCGGCGGTGGCGGCGGTCGGCCCAGTTCCAAGGGTGAGGGCGGCTCGCTCGGCGGCGGCAACATGGAGATCGAGCGCGAAGCGCGGGCGATGATCCGTCGCGGTGAGATCAATCCCTTCGAGTTGCCGACGATTTTCTCGGCCAACGCGGACGACTACGCTGCGACGGTTATTACTCTTCTCGGCACGATGAAGCGCGAGGACCCGAAGCGCAAAGCGGGCCTGTTGCGGATCAAGCAGTGGGTCGAGAAGGCGCTCGCCGGCGAAGTCGAATTGCCGCCGGCAGAAACTGAGAGAGGGATCGAAACGGCGCCGGTCTGATCTGCGGCGCCCGAGCGCTTGTTTACTTCTTGAGCGGGATCAGCGCGCGGAGGCGTGGGTCGCGCAGAAAAATGCCGCCCCAGATCACGACGCCGAGGATGATGTGCGTGAATACGGGCTCGCCGATGCGCACGTGCGTCTGAATCGCGCCACCGAGATAACCGGTGAGCAGGATCGCGCCCAACACGGAGGTGCGCGGAATCAGGTAAACGAGCGTGCAGGCGATTTCGAGGATGCCGAGTCCGACGGCGTGGTTGAGCGGAACGCCGAGATGCTCGAAGCCTTTGGCGATCTCCGGCGAGCTGGTGAATTTCATCGCGCCGCTGAAGATCAGCATGAGTGCGGGGAGGGTGGTCAGGACGCGGCCCGTCCAGAGGACGGCTTTCGATACTGTGACGTTGGGGGCGGTTGTTTGCATAGTATTTTAGGTGATGGGGTGAACGTGAAATTGGGTAATAGGCCTGGGCATTTTGTGAAATCGTCCGACGTGATCACTGCGCGAGCGGTTGGTTGAGCTGGGTGCGCCACTTTGTTGCGTCGGGACCCGACTCGGGACCGGCGACGTAGCATTCCCACAGATCTTCCGCTGCGGTGTGGCCGTTGGCTTCCAGCCATTCGCCGAATTCGCCCCAAGCTTCACCGAGGCACTCGTAGCCGCCGTGGTAAGTGGTCCGCGCCACTTTCATCGCTGGCCTATTGGCTGGGTTTCACGCGACCGGTGGCGGTCACGGGTTGGGAGACGGGCACGCTGATCTCAAAGTCCCATTCATCGGGCGACATTTTCAAGTGATGCGTGAACCAAGGGCCGGCCGGCGTGATCCCCTGCGCGGCGAGGGTGGACATCAATTCGCCGATGCCAGGGTCCATCGCGTGCTGAATCTGGTCCTTGGGAATCTTGAGCGAAATGATGGCCGTGGGCTGGGCGGTGAGCTGGACGATTTCGGGCGCGTCGATCATGGGGTGGGGAGGTTTGAAGAGGTGAATGCCGATGGCTGCATACCCTCAACGAATCATCCTACTGAGTCCGGACACCGGAGTCCGAACTCCAAGAAGGAAACTCCGGCGGGACGCTCAGGTTTTCGCGCGATGCTCGGCGAGGCGGGCGAGCGTCTGTTTGCCGCCTTCGAGGGCGCCGAATTCCTTGACGACGAAATCGCGATTTTCTGCGGACGGGAAAACCATGCGGAGCGTGACTTTGGTCTGGGTCGCACTGAGCGCGTCGAAACTCCATGAGGCGACGAAGCTCACACCCGGGCCGCCTTCGCGGTGTCCGCCGTGGCGCTTGCGGAGGATTTTAACTCCGAGATTGCGTGCAAGCGCGCTCCGACAACGGCATTCTTACGGCTACGCTGATTTGGCGGGCTTCAGCGGTTTCAGCGTGGTCGCGCTCTGGACGGCGGCGAGCAGGGTCTCAGCAGAAATGGGCTTCATCAGGATCGAGGAGACGCCGAGCGCGCGGATCTTCGGCAGCACGGCGTGGTCGGCCGGAGAGGCGAGCATGATGACGGGGATCGCGATGAGATTGGGCTTCGACTTCAGCATCTCGAGCAGTTCAATACCGTCCATGATGGGCATATTCACATCGAGGAGGAGCAGGTCGGGCAGGGACCGCTCCATGGCGAAGAGCGCGTTGTAGCCGTTGGTGGACTCGGTGATATCGCAGACGTAGCCGGCGAGGACGCGTTGGATGAACTGGCGCATGGCTTTGGCATCATCAACGGCGAGAATCTTGGTAGGCATAAATGGGAGACGCGGAACGGACCGCGTGGGTGCTAGCAGAAGGTGCGCGGTCGGAAACGCAACGGTGCCGGTGCTGCCCAGCGAGGCGGCTCAGGGACGCGCTTTCGCGAGCAATGTTTCCAGGCGGGCGGCGAGGGCAGGGCCGCGGAGGTCTTTGCCGACAATCTTACCAGTCGGATCGAGGAGGAAACTGGCGGGCAGAGCGGCGACGTTGTAGGCGGCGGCGAGTGGTGATTTCCAGCCGGTGAGATCGGAGATGTGGTGCCACGTAGCTTGGTCTTTGGCGATGGCGGCTTTCCAGGAGGGAGCGTTTTGATCGACGGAGACGGCGATGATCTCGAAGCCGGCGGCGCGGTATTTTTGGTAGAGCTCGGCGTAATTGCGATTCTCCACGCGGCAGGGGCCGCACCAGGAGGCCCAGAAATCGACGAGCACGAACTTACCACGGAGATCGGCGAGCGTGAGAGGTGTGCCGTCGGGAGTCTGGCCGGCGAGGGCGGGCGCGGTGGCGCCGAGGGCGGTGGCGCGGAAGCGGGCGATGCGCTCGGTCATGAGCCGGGAAATTTCGGCGGCGGGGTGGAGGCGCGCGTAGTCGGCCACGGCGGTGGCGAGTTCATCGAGGCGGTAGTCGCCGTCCCAACGCAGTGAGGCGGCGTAGAGGGCGGCGGAGCTGCGGAGCTTCGTGAGCGTAAAGTCGTTCAGTTCGCGGCGATGCTCGTTGTAACCGGTGACTTCTTGCTCGGTGAGGCGGGCAATCTCGGCCTCGTCGCCGCGCGTGCGGGCGGAGGCGATGGCCATGCGTGCGGGCGTGACTTGGCGGGCGAGGGATTCGGCGCGGAAGGCTTCGTAGGCTAGGAAGAGTTTTTGGTCGGGTGAATCGGCTATGCGCAGAGTATTGCCCTCGTTGGAGACAGTCAGCGATTGGCCGTCGCCGGCGACGAAGGAGGCACGGGCATCGCCGATCTCGATGTTGAAGAGACCGGGGCCGGCATCGACGCGGAGGCGGAAGCGGCCGTTGGCGATGTTCGTATTCGCGACCGGAGTGGAGTTGCGGGCTTCGAGGGATTCGCGGAGAATAACGACTGAGTTTGCCGTGAAGCCGGCGGGCAATTCTCCGGAAATTTCAAACGCAGCCCGGAGCGGCGCGAGATAGGAAAAGAGCAGGGCGAGACCGAGCAGGCGGGAGGCGAAAGTGACGGCGTTGCACATGGAGGTAGGGAACCTCGACGCGGGCATTTGACAAGGGCGGGGCGGCGAATCGACGCTCGCAGTTTCTCCTGATGCGCACTGTGCCCTTCGTCCTCCGTCGCCGCCCGATTTGGTTTTGCTTGCTCATGGCCTTGGCGCCGGGGGTGGCGACGGCGATGGTCAGTGATTTGCGCGAGCGCGCGGCCACGGCGGTGCGCACGGCACTCGGGCAGGCGACGCCGGGCTCCACGGAAAGCCGGATACGCCTGCTCGACGCGGCGCTCGAAGGGAATCGGCTTACGCTCAATTTCAGCGGCGAGGTGCATGAGCTTGGTCTGGGCAGTCGCGCGTTTGAGGAATTCGCGCACGAGGTGGACGAGGCCGCGAGCGAGGTGTTGCGGGACCAACTCACGGGGATCGAGTTCGACCTGCGGATCGACGGTGTGCCGCTGCCGCAGCTCTTCGAGCAGATTGAGCGGGGCGACGCGATGCGAGGTGCGCGTGCTGCGCGCCCACTGATCGAAGCGGGGCCGTCAATGCAGGGACTGGCCGGCCGGCGGATCGCGATCAGTCCGGGGCACGGTTACTATTTGAATGGAGCGAACTGGGGGCTGCAGCGGCCGGTGTTGCAGGGCATCGTGGAGGACTTTGTGAATCACGATATCGTGACGCAGCTCAACTCACTGCTGGTGGCTGCGGGAGCGGATGTGCGGCCGACGCGCAACCTCGACCGCGGCGCAGGCAACGGTGAATCAGGCTTTGCGAAGTGGCAGGAAGCGGCGCGCTACCACGTGAAGGCGCTCGGGGCCGATGCCTCGGTGTGGAACGAGGCGGGCTACACGCACCTGGAGCAGGACATCCGCTGCCGGCCGCGCTACGCCAACGCGGTCGATGCGGAATTGCTGGTGAGCATTCACAACAACGCCGGCGGCGGCACGGGCACGGAGACGCTCTACGATACGGGCAACGCCACCGCCATTGAGAACAAGCGTCTCGCCGATGTGCTCCACGCGAGCGTGATGAATGCGATCCGGCGCGACTATAATCCGACGTGGCGCGACCGGCTCGTGAAGGGCTTTAACGGTAGCTACGGCGAGAACCGGCTCGCGACGCGGCCGGCGGTCATCATTGAAATCGCTTTCATGGACATGCCGACGCCGGACAACGCGGCGTTGCAGGACGAGCGCTTCAAGCAACTCGTCGCGGCGGCGGTGCGCGACGGTATTGCGGAGTATCTGGGCGGCGCGACCGCGCCGGTCGCCTTAGTGGCGTCGGGCGAGGCGGCGGCGATTGCGCTCGCGTGGACCGATACGACCGCGAGCGAGACCGGGTTCCGGATCGAGCGTAAATCGGGGTCGGCGACTAGTTGGACGAACCTGGCCACGGTCGCGGCCAACGTCGCGAGTTATCGCGATACGACGGTCGTGTCCGGCGTCAGCTATCTTTACCGCGTGCAGGCGGTGAGCGCGGCCTCGCCCGTCGCGCTTTACACCAACGAGGCGACGGCGACCACGACCGCCGCGCCGCCTGCGCTCATCCTCGCGAGTGTCACGCCGTCTGCGACCGTGGTGCGCGATTGGGATGAGGCGGTGGAGTTTGCCCTGACGGTAACTGACGCGGCGGGGCGGCCGGTGGGTGGGGCGGCGGTGACGGTGCGCGATGCGCTCAGAAATACGAATGCGACCGTGGAGACGGATGCGGCGGGGCAGCTCACGTTTCGCAGCACCGTGCCAAGCGGGCAGGCGAATGGCAGCTACGCGTATAATTTTCAGGCGGCGCTGGCGGGCTACAGTGCGAGCACCGCAGTGGCGCGAACGGTCGAGGTGCGCCATGCGGGCTCGTCGTCCACCGGAGTGCCGACGATTGCCGTGCAGCCCACGGCCACCAGCGTGACGGCGGGCGGCGCGGTCACGCTCGCGGTGACGGCGACCGGGGCCGGGCCGCTGGCTTACCAATGGCGGCGCAACGGGGTGGCGCTGGCGGGGGCGACGAGTGC
>JANXLP010000326.1 GCA_025355125.1 Opitutaceae bacterium
CGGTGATGGCGTAGGTCGCCTGCTCGGGGGAGAGGTATTCATCTTTGCCCGCGATGACCTTGCCTTCCTCATTATACATGAGGTCGAGGGCCTTCGCGATGCCGAAGTCGGTGAGCTTCACGTCGCCCTCGTAGGCGAGCATGATGTTCTTGGGGCCGATGTCGCGGTGGACGATGTTGAGATGGCGGCCATCGCGGTCGCACTTGTTGTGGGCGTAGGCCAGACCGCGGGCGATGCGGGAAATGATGAACGCGGCGAGATCGACGGGAACTTCACGGCCGAGCTGGCGATGGCGGTCGATGAATTGCTCCAAGTTGATGCCGCGAACGAACTCCATCACCATGAAATATTGTCCGCCGACCTGACCGAGGTGGTAGGTCTGGACAATATTAGTGTGGATCAAGTCGGCGACCAGACGAGCCTCGCCGATGAAGTTGTTCTGGAACTCCTCGATGGCGGAGTATTCCTCGCGAATCAGTTTTACCGCGACGACCTTCCGGAAGTTACCGGCGCCCAGCTGCACTGCTTCATAAACCAACCCCATGCCGCCCTCGGCGATCTTGCGGGTCATCTCGTAGTGGAGTTCGTTGAAGATGTGTTTGATGGCGGCCACGGTCCGACAACAGCCGGCCCCAACTCGGCTGGCAAGAGTTCAAATAAGTTCTCGGCGTGAATCCTGCTTAGGCTCGGATTTGACAGCCGGAGGGACCAAACCAATCTGCCCTCATGGTCACTCTTACCGCCCGCGCTGCTACTCAGGTTCGTTCAATGCATGCCGATCTCACGGCGCCGGAAAAACGTCTGCGCGTTTTCGTCGAATCAGGCGGCTGCTCGGGGTTTCAATACGGCATGTCGTTCGACGTGGCGAAGCCGGATGATGCGGTGATCGAGAGTGAAGGCGTGGCGATGCTCCTCGATCCGGCCAGTCTGGCCTACTTGGACGGTTCGCAGATCGACTTTGACGACGGTTTGCACGGCAAAGGTTTTGAAATCAAGAATCCCAACGCGCAGAGCACCTGTGGTTGTGGTAAATCGTTCAACTGAGTCTGGCCCCTCGTCCAAGTGGGAGGGGCTGCCAAGCGGGAATCTTGGACTGCTCTGCGTGGTCTGGCTTATGCTTGGGCTTCGTGCAGGGCTACTATCCCAAACGTCAGCGCGGTGGCCGAGACGCGGGTGAATCCCGCCGCTTGAATTTCTTCAGCCAGTGCCGGGCGCCCGGGAAACTGCGCAATTGTCTCGTTGAGGTAAACGTAAGCCGCGCGATCTCCGGTCACGGCACCGGCGATAAAGGGCAGGACTCGGCGTATGTAGAAAAAATAAAAGGGCCGAAACCAGCGATAGGGTTGCGAGAATTCCAAGACCCAAAGATGGCCTCCCGGGCGAAGCACGCGGCGCATTTCCGAAAGAGCGCGGTGACGATCCGCCATGTTGCGCAGCCCGAACGATATCGTCACGGCATCAATGCAGGCGTCGGTAAGTGGAAGATTTAAGCCGTCGCCGGGTTTGAAAGCGATCGAGGTGTAACGCGGATCGTTCGCCCGTTCTTTTTTGATGACGGCTTCGTCGAGCATGGGTTGGCAGAAATCCATGCCGGTGATCTGGGTATTGGGGGCGAGCCCCCGCGCGAGGGCGAAAGCGACGTCGCCGCTGCCTGTTGCAAGATCCAGCACAACATTTGGTTGGTGACGCCGCACCGACTGCACCAAGCGCCAGCGCCACCAGCGGTCGATGCCGCCGCTGAGCAGGCGATTGGCCAAGTCGTAGCGTCCCGCGATGCGGGCAAACATCGAGTTAACGGCAGCGGGATCGGGCGTAATGAGCGACATGAAGTTAGTAAAAACGCTTAAACAAAACTGGGGTCAATGAGTTGACTCAAACACGCTTCTGGGAATTAGTAATCAATTTTCCAACGGCCTAGTAATCATAATAAATAATCAACCCACCAACCCTATGTCATCTAATCTAACCAAACGGGAAATCGTGCTGCAAATCTTCCGGAAGACGGGCTTCCCACAAAAGCAGATCGTCGACACAGTGCAACAGACGCTCGATATTATCCAGAAGGCGCTCGCTGACGGACGTAACGTTGAGTTGCGCAACTTCGGTGTCTTGGAAGTGCAGGTCCGTAAACAACGTATCGGCCGCAATCCTAATAAGCCCGAGGCTGAGGTTATTATCCCACAGCGCGCGGTGGTTAAATTTAAGTCCGGCAAGATCCTTAAGCAGCAGCTGAAGAAGATCGATCTGACTAAGCTTTGACCGTGTCGGTTACTTGCTAATTCGGACCCGGAGCGGCGAATGCCACTCCGGGTCTTTTTTTTGATTGGCGACGGGAGGGGCGGGGCCGCTACGTTGGGCACCTCATGGCCACGTTCCAGACCCTGCCCGGTTTCCGCGAGTTCTATCCCGAGGATTTTGCCCGTCGTAATCATATCTTTCGCCTCTGGCGCCAAACCGCAGGCACGTATGGTTTCGCGGAATATGACGCGCCGGTGTTGGAGCCGCTCGAACTCTACAAGACCAAGTCGGGCGACGAAATCGAGGCCCAGCTTTTCAGCTTCACCGACAAGGGTGGGCGGGAAGTCGCGCTGCGGCCTGAGATGACGCCGACGGTGTGCCGGTTGGTCGGCGCCAAGGCGAGTTCACTGAAGCGGCCGATCAAGTGGTTTAGCATCGCGGAGTTTTACCGTTACGAGCGCATGCAGAAGGGCCGCGGTCGCTGCTTCTTTCAGTTCAACGCGGATATCTTTGGCGAGCCCGGTCCGGAAGCGGAGATCGAGCTCATCGCGTTGCTCACCCAGTGTCTGTGCAGCTTCGGGCTGACGGATCAGGATTTCTATGTGCGGCTGAGCGATCGTAACCTGTGGTTTTATTATCTCGAAGCGCTCGGGCTCGACGAGGCGCGCATCCGGGCGGTGCTCGGGGCGGTTGATAAATTCGAGAAGATGGGCGACGACGCTTTCAAGAGTTACGCCGAGCAGTTCGGTGAACTGGAGGCGGGGCTGAAGGCCAAGGTTTTGGCGTTTCTGCAAATCAAGTCGTTGCCGGCGCTTGAAGCGGTGCTTGCGCCGATCGGTGGTGAGAAATTGACGGCGCGGTTGGGCGACTGGCGCAAGCTGCTGGGTGGGCTGGCGGCGATGGGCTTGGAGCGATTCGTCGAAGTCGATCTCGGTGTCGTGCGCGGTTTGGCGTATTACACGGGTTTCGTGTTTGAGGCATTTGATCGGAAGGGTGAACTGCGCGCGCTGGCGGGTGGCGGGCGTTATGATGATCTCGTGCAGAAACTCGGCGGACCGGCATTGCCGGCGGTGGGTTTTGCGATCGGTGACATGACGTTTGCGCTTTTGTTGGAGCAACGCGGTTTGATGCCGACGTTTGTGCAGGCACCGGATGTTTACTGTGTCATAGGTGGCGAAGCAGAGCGGATGGCGGCGTTCGGCGATATTCAGGCGATTCGTGCGACCGGCTACCGCGTGGAGTATCCGCTCAAGGACGTGGCGTTCGGCAAACAGTTGAAAGCAGCATCGGATTCAGGTGCAAAGCTGGCTTTGATTTACGGCGCCGAAGAACTGGCGAAAGAAGTCGTGAAGATCCGCGATCTCGGTGATCGGACGGAGAGCGAAGTGCCCGCGGCGCAGGTGGTCGCGGCGGTGCGCGACTATTTCACGAGCTGACGAGTGACGGCGCGTTAGGGATAACGCGCCCTACCTCAGATTCGCGGGGCCGAAGGCGTGGGGTAGGAGCTGGTCGAGCGTCGTCTCAATCGTCTCTGCGGAGTCGCAGATGCTGATGACGAGCGCGTCGGGTCCGAATTCGTTGATGACTTGTCGGCAGGCGCCGCAGGGGCTGGTGGGCGTGGCAGTGGGCGTGTAAACGGCGACAGCCTTCACGATGCGCTCGCCGGCGGCGGCGGCGGTGAAAATCGCGGTGCGCTCGGCGCAATTGCAGAGGCCGTAGGAGGCGTTCTCGACGTTGCAGCCGGTGAAAATTTTACCTGAGCCGGTGAGGATCGCGGCGCCCACGCGGAATTTCGAATACGGCGAATAGGACGATTTCGCGGCGAGACGCGCAGCCTTTTTTAGGCGGCGGCGGAGTGGGGCGGAGAGTTTTGAGGCCATGGGAAAAGCGGGTTAAAGGCCGAGTTCTTGCTTGGTTTCTGCGAAGGCGTTGATCGCGAATTCCAGATCGGCGCGCGTGTGGGCGGCGCTGACTTGGGTGCGGATGCGCGCGGTGCCTTGCGGGACGACCGGATAAAAGAAGCCGACGACATAGACGCCTTTTTCCAACATGCGGGCCGCGAATTTTTGGGAGAGCGCGGCGTCGCCTAGCATCACGGGGACGATGGGGTGCGTGCCGGGTCTCAGAGTGAGGCCGGCGGCGGTGAGGCCGGCGCGGAAGAAGGTGGTGTTCTCCTCGAGACGGTCGCGCAGCTCGGTGGAGCGCGCGAGCAGATCAAGGGTGGCGAGCGAGGCGGCGACGATCACGGGTGCAACCGAATTTGAAAACAGGTAGGGGCGGGAGCGTTGGCGGAGGAGGGCGACGATTTCGGCGGAGGCCGCGGTGAAGCCGCCGCTGGCGCCGCCGAGGGCTTTCCCGAGGGTGCCGGTAATGATGTCGAGGCGGCCAACGAGGTCGTGGTGCTCATGCGTGCCTCGGCCGGTGCGCCCGAGGAAGCCGGACGCGTGGCAGTCGTCCATCATCGTAAGGGCGCCGTATTTCTCGGCGAGAGCGACGATGGAGGGAAGGTCGGCGATGGTGCCATCCATCGAAAAGACGCCGTCGGTGGCGATGAGTTTGTGTCGGACGCCGGCGGCATCGGCGGCGCGGAGCTGGGCTTCGAGGTCGGCCATGTCGTTGTGCCGATAGCGGAAGCGTTTGGCCTTGGAGAGGCGGATGCCGTCGATGATGGAGGCGTGATTGAGTTCGTCGCTGATGATGGCGTCTTCCGCGGAGAGGAGCGTCTCGAAAAGGCCGCCGTTGGCGTCGAAGGCGGAAGGATAAAGAATGGTATCGGCGGTGCCGAGGAAGGCGCTGAGGCGTTTCTCCAGCTCGCGGTGGATTTCCTGCGTGCCGCAGATGAAGCGCACGGAGGCGAGGCCGTAGCCCCAGCGATCGAGCGCGGCGTGGGCGGCGGCGATGATCTCGGGGTGGTCGGCGAGGCCGAGGTAGTTGTTGGCGCAGAAATTCAGGACCTTGCGTCCGCCCGCGACGGCGATGTGGGCAGACTGCGCGGTGGCGATGAGGCGCTCGCGCTTGGTGAGGCCGGCGGCTTCGATTTCGCCGAGGGTTTTTTGGAGGTGCGCGAGGTAGGCGGGCGTCATGACTTATTCCCAGTTGAGGATGATCTTGCCGCTGCGGCCGGAGCGCATGAGGTCGAAGGCAGTTTGAAATTCGGTATAGTGGAAGCGGTGCGTGATGACGGGCGAGATATCCAAGCCGCGCTGGATGAGGGAGGTCATCTTATACCACGTCTCATACATCTCGCGGCCGTAGATGCCGCGGATCGTGAGCATATTGAAGACGACTTTGTTCCAATCGACGGCGGCGGCGCCGGGCATGATGCCGAGGAGG
>JANXLP010000359.1 GCA_025355125.1 Opitutaceae bacterium
GGCGGGTGATGTGTTGGCGCTGGAAATCTGGCGCGGAGTGGGCGAGCGGCTGGGTGAGGGGCTCGCGATCATCGTCGATGTGCTGAATCCAGAACGCATCGTGATCGGCAGCATTTACGCGCGGTGCGAGGAGTTCATCGCGCCGGCGATGCGCGCGGTGCTCGCGCGTGAGGCGCTGCCGGCGAGCGTGAAGTGTTGTGAGATTTTGCCGGCGGTGCTGGGCGACGAGATCGGCAGCTATGCGGCCGTGGCCATCGCGCGTTACCACGCGGGCATGTGATTATTCCGAAAGATTTCTGCGCGTCCGGCGCTTTTGGCGATGACAGGAACAAGGCCGGTCCTACGGTGGCGGGAAATTCCGCGCTGACACCCCGGCGCTTGGTTACGAGGAAAAAACTATGCAAACTTCGCGCCGTGATTTCCTGCACACCTCCGCTTTGCTCGCCGCAGCGTTGCCCTTAACGCGTCTGAAAGTTTCAGGCACCGAGGCGGTGGCCGCAGCGATGACATCGCCGGGCACGAAGCGCGGTTTGCTTTTCGATGCCGCGGATGTGGCGCGAATTCGGGCCAACACGGAGGACCCGCGTTTCGCGGAGTTGTGGCAGTCGATGCTCAAGGCCGACGTAAAAGATGATACGGAATTTCTCGAGAAGAAGCTGCGGTTGAACAACCACGTGGTCGATTTGCTGCGCGCGCAGCGGATTTTGGAGCGTGCGACTTTCATCTACGTGGTGAATCGCGATCCGGTGCAGCTCGCGCTGGCGAAACTGGCGATGCGGCGGATGGCGGACTACCCGGAGTGGGACAGTTTTGTCGAAGGCGGAAAAATACTCGGTATGCAGCGGGCGACGGAGGGCAGCGTGGCGCTGTTGCTGGCGCTCGACTGGCTCGGCGACGACGTGAGCGCGAGCGAGCGGGAGGTCGTCGAGCAGGCGGTGCTGACGAAGGGCGTGCCCGCGTGCTATGCGGCGGTGTATGGGATGAAATATCCCGATCGCGTGAAGGGCTGGGGCTGGAACCCGAAGAGCGACGTCGATGATTTCCGGCACATCAACCTCAAGCGCTGGCCTCTCATCCTCGCGGCGACAAATCTCCGGATCATTCCCACGGCGTCGCTCGGGATCGCGGCGTGTTATTTTCGCGGCCGCCGGCCCGAGGCGGAGGGTTGGCTGGAGCTGGCGCGTTCGAGCGCGAAGGCGTTTTCCACGATGTATGGCAGCGATGGTTGTTACGACGAAGGCGTGAGCTACTGGGGCTACACGACGCTCTACATGGCGCTCTTCGCCGAGGTGCTTTGGCGCACGCAGGGCATTGATGATCGCGAGCTGGTGAACTATCCCGGCTCGGTCCGCTACGCGCTGATGATGACGATGCCGACGACGGACGATCACCGGAAGCTAACGGATTTCACACACATCAAGGGCTATACGATGCCGACGGTGAAACCGGAATTCGACGTCGTAAATTTCGGCGATGCGAATGGTGCGGTGGATGTTTCCGTGGCGGCGTGGGTCGCGCGCACGCGCGGCGATGCGGTGGCGCAATTCGTCGCCCGGGACATTGGCGAGGCCAAGTTTCATTACGGGATGATCTGGTATGATCCGGCGGCGAAGGTGACCGCGCCCGAAGCGGCGTTGCTCGATCACCGCATGTCGAATGACATCGTGGTGTCGCGCACCGGTTGGAAAGCACCGGACAGCGTGCTGGCGCTGCGCAGCGGCGGTCCGGCCAATCACGAGCACGCGGATCGCAATAGCGTTATCTTTAAGGCCTACGGCGAGCGCCTGTTTCACGATCCCTTCCGCGCCGCCTACGTGACGACGAATCCGCGCTGGTTGTTGCGGCAGACCGAGGCGCATACGGCGGTGCTCATCGACGGCAAGGGCCATCAATATCACGACGGCAGCGAGGGCACCAACGCGTCGTGGGCGATGGCGACGGTGACGGCGTTTAAGACCGGTCCGGGTTGGATGACGGTGACGAGCGACGCGACGGATGCCTATCAATTGGTGAATCCCGAAGTGACGCGGGTGCAGCGCACGCTGGTTTTCCTAAAGCCCGATGTCGTGGTGTTTCTCGACCGGGTGACGTTGAAGACGGCTGCGACGGTGCAGGTGCGCTTCCAGATTTTCCACGAGGACGGCGCGGGCAAAGTGAACGCCAAGGGCGACACGTTCCTCGTCGAGCGTCCGCACGCGACGTTGCTCGGCCGCGTGGCGAAGGCGGCGAACCGGACGGTTCGCGTGGACAAGCTCAAGCTGGAGGAGAAAGACGGGATTTATCCGTTTGCTGAAATCGCATCGGCAGCGGCGACGGAGCACGAGATTCTCACGGTCTGCACGGCGCGGCCCACGGGGAGCGAACATGGCGCGTTGACGCTCGCGCTCGAAGCCGGGGCGTGGCGCGTGCGGGGCACACACGCGGGGCAGACGATCAATCTCACGCTCGGCGCGGCGAGTCCGGGCGCGCCGGTCATCACGGTCTGATTTTTGCTTAACGCCGATTCCCTCATGTCCAGCCGCCGCACGTTTCTCAAAACCGCCACTGCCATTGCCGGAGTCGTCGCCCTCGGGCGCTCCGCTTCCGAGGTCCAAGCGGCCGCGGCCGCACCGAAGCCCTCGGCGCCCGACGGCGGGCTGCTCTTCGACCAAGCGGACGCGCCGCGCATCCGCGCCACGCTGGATCTGCCGCGTTTTGCGGAGTTGAAGAAAAAGATTCTCGGCCGCGATTTGGTGTCGGAGGAGCGTTTTCTGAAGGATGAGATCAAGCTCACCGATCACATCACGGATCAGTCGAAGGCGCGTGCGGCGTTGGAATACGCGGCGCTCTCCTTTGCGCTCACGGGTGACCGGCGTGAGCTGGTTGTGGCGAAGCTGGCGATCACGCGGCTGAGCGAGTATGCGGAGTGGGACTATTTCCTCGAGGCGGGCACGCAGACGATTGGGTTTCAACGTGCGCCGGAGACGACCATCGCGTTCTGCATGGCGCTCGACTGGCTCGGCGCGGAGTTGAGCGCGGCGGAGCGGACGGCGATGGAGGAGCAGATTGCGACGAAGGGCGCGCCGGCGTGCTATCGCGCGCTCTACGGGATGAAGTATCCCGACCGCGTGCGCGGCTGGTCGATGAATCCTGCGGAGAAGTTTCCCGGGAAAATGGATCTCTCGCGCTGGCCGCTGATTCTCAACGCGACGAATCTGAAAATCATTCCGACCTGTGCGCTCGGGATCGCGGGCGTTCATCTGCACGGGCGCCATCCCGACGCGGCGCGCTGGCTCGAACTCGCGCAGCAAAGTGCGCAGGCGTTTGCCACGATGTATGGCAGCGATGGCTGCTACGACGAGGGCGCGGGCTATTGGGGCTACACGACGATGCACCTCATCATGTTCGCCGAGGCGCAGTATCGGCGGCTGGGGATCGACCAGCGCAGCCTCATCAATTATCCCGGCACGGTGCGTTATGCGTTGAGCCTCGCGATGCCCACGGCGGGCGCGGCCTATGTGAACGCGGCGGAGAAAAAGGAATACACGGCGGTGCCGAAGGGTGTGCTCGACCCGGCAAAGGGCTTGGTAAATTTCGGTGACTCCGGCGTGGCGATCGACGCTTCCATCGCGTCGTGGGTCGCGCGCGTGCATGGCGATCCGTTGTCGGACTACGTCGCGCATCATATCGGGAGTATGGAGCAGTGGGTCGCGGCAGTCTGGTATCGGCCGGAGGCGAAACGGGTCGCGCCGGGTGCGGAACTGCACGACGTGCACATGGCCAACGATCTCGTGATTTCACGCACGGGCTGGAAAGCTGAGGATACCGTGGTCGCCTTCCGTAGCGGCGGCCCGGCCAATCACGAGCACGCGGACCGGAACAGCGTCATTTTCAAAGCGTATGGCGAGCGGCTGTTTCACGATCCCTTCAAGGCGGCTTATATCGCCAATCATCCGCGCTGGTTGCTGCGTCAAACCGAGGCGCATACGGCGGTGCTGATCGGCGGGAAGGGGCATCAATACCACGACGGCCATGAAGGCACGAATTCCTCGTGGGCGTGGTCGCGGGTGCGTGACTACCGCACGGGCCCCGGCTGGATGACAGTCACGAGCGACGCGACCGAGGCTTACCAACTCGTGTTACCGGAGGTGAAACGCGTGCTGCGGACGCTGGTTTTCCTGAAGCCCGATGTGTTGCTCGTGCTCGACCGCGTGAGTCTCACGGGCGCGCCGCAGGCGGTGCAGGCGCGGTTCCAGGTGTTTAACGACGAGGGCAACGGCAAGGCCGAGGCCACGGGCCGCACGTTTACGATTCGCCGGCCGGGTGCCACGCTCAGGGCGTCCGTGCTCGGGGTCGGCGCGCTCACGGTGCGGAGCGCGCAGCTCAATCTGCCGGCGGAGGAAGGCGTGCTGCCTTATGCCGAGGTCGAGAGTGCGGCGGCGCGGGAGCACGAGTTTCTTACGGCGAGTGCGGCGGCGCCGGTGGGGAGCGCTCCGGGCGTGCTGGTGATCGAGCGCACGGCGGACGGCTGGAAGGTGAGTGGCTCGCACGCGGGCCGCGCGGTGAAGGCCACGCTCGTCACGACGGGCGAGACGCCGGTCATCACCGTCTGAAATCACCTTCCCGATGCTCCATCTCAATATCGTCAACGCCTACGACTACGCGCTCATCGCGCTCTACTTCGGGATCGTCATCTTCGTCGGCTGGTATTCGGCGCGAAAAAATAAAAACACCGACGACTATTTTAAGGGTGGCGGAAAAATCCCGTGGTTCCTGGCGGGCGTGTCGAACTGGGTGTCGGGCTTTTCGGCGTTCATGTTCGTGGCGGCGGCGGGTTTTACCTACAAAAACGGTATCGGTGCGGCGGTGATTTTCACCTCGGCGGCGTGGGCCTATCTGATCGGGGCCTGGTATTTTGCGGGTCGATGGCGGAGGGCGCGGATCAACTCGCCGCTGGAATTTCTCACGCGGCGCTACTCCGCCTCGACGACTTATTTTTACACCGTCACCGCCATTGTTCCGCAGATCATCGGGATCGGCATGGGGCTTTACATCCTCTGTATTTTTGTCGCGACGGCACTGGGTTTTTCCAAGGACACGCAGCACGTGCTCGGGATGGAATTCAGCGGACTCGAGCTGACGATGATCACGGTCGGCGTGGTGATGATTATCTACACGGTGATCGGCGGTCTGTGGGCGGCGGTGCTGAGCGACGCCGTGCAGGGTGTGATCATCCTCGTGACGTCGGTGATCATTTTCCCGGTGACGTTTCGCTACCTCGGCGGTGGCGAGGGCATCGGTGCGGGCCTCTCGAAGATGGTGCGTGAGATCCCGCCCGAGTTGTTGACGGTGCAGGGGCAGGCGGCGCAGCCGTGGTTCCTCTTCAGCTACGCGATCAACGTGCTGCTCGGCTACAATGTCGCGTGGTGGCAGGTGCAGCGCTACCAGAGCGTGCCGGACGAGAAGGGCGCGCGGAAGATGGCATTGCTTTGCGCCGGGCTCTCCATCGTGGGCCCGATGCTGTGGATCATCCCGGTGATGGGCGCGCGGGTGATTTTCCCCGATCTCGCGGCGATGTGGCCGGGCGTGAAGGCGCCGGAGGAGACGGCGTTCGTGAGTCTCGCGATGCTGCTGCTGCCGCACGGCATGATCGGATTTGTGGTGGCGGCGATTCTCTCGGCGACGCTCGGGCAGGCCAGCGATGGCTTCAACTGGCTCGCGGCCACGACGACGCGGGACATCTACGTGCCGCTGCGGAAACGGTTCGGTTGGTCTGTGCCGACCGACAAGCACCAGATGCGCGTGGCGCAACTCACGATGCTAGTGATCGGGGTGCTGGGAATCGTGGCGGCGATGTTCATCGCGCGGACGGGTGGCGCGTTTGATTTCGGGCTGCAATATTACTCGATGATCGGGCCGGCATTCATGATGCCGGTGCTGCTCGGCATGATTTATCGGAAGACGCCGTGGTGGTCGGGGATGGCGGCCTGCATCGCGGCGTTTACGGTGGTGTTTGTGTGTCGGGCGCTGGACGTGTGGCCGGGCCATGGCTACGAGCGGAATATCCTCGGCGCATCGTCGGCCGCGGTAGCGGTGTTTGTGATCTCCGCCTTCTTCTATCGGAAGGACGACCCGCGCAGCGCGGAGGCGCAGAAGCTGGACATCGATCTGCGCACGCCGGTGCCCGTTGATGGTGAGGTGGTGGTGGGCGGATTGCGTGATTTCAGAATGCTTTCCGGCGTGTGCGCGCTGCTTGGTGTCGTGTTGTTGGGTTGTTCTTTGCTTCCGTCGTCGCCCCTGGCGCCACCGGTCATCAATGCGGTCGCCGGTTTTATTCTGTTCGGGATCGGCGGAGTGTTGTGGTGGATTTCGCGGGTGCGTGCGGTGAGCGCGGGCTTGCGCGTGAGCGAAGCGAGGGACAACGTGTCGAAGAAATGAGCGATCTGCTAAAACGAATCACCGTTGAGCCCGGCAAGTCTGGCGGGCAGCCGTGCATTCGCGGGTATCGGATGCGCGTGAAAGATGTGCTGGGTTTGCTGGCAGCTGGAGCCTCCCACGAAGAGATTCTAAAGGACTACGCCTTTCTTGAGGAAGCCGACGTGAGGGCGTGTCTGGAGTTTGCGGCCGTGCAGAACGAACACGTTTTGTTGCAGGCTTCGTGAAACGATACCTCGTGGATAACCAACTGCCGGCGGCGCTGGCGGAGTGGATTAGGCAATCGCCCAGCGCTGAAGCGGAGCACGTCCTAGATGTTGGCCTCGCGCAGCAGTCGGATGAGATAATTTGGAGCCGGGCGGCGTCGGTGGGATGGGTAATTGTCACCAAAGATGTCGATTTCGTGAATCTAAGCGCGCTCCGGACTGAACCGGTGCAGGTGATCTGGGTGCGACTGGGAAACTGCCGCACGCCGGTTTTGCCGGAGGCGTTTACGCGGGCGTGGCCGGAAGCACAGCGACAGATCGAAGCGGGCGTGCGGGTGGTCGAACTTCACTAGGCGAAGAGCGTTATCATGAAGCTCCGTGCGCATTATTATCAGCAGTTCGACGCCGACTACTCGCGGGAGGTGCCGGCGGAGGGTTTTGGCGGCTGGAAAAACGCGGATGTGGAAATCGCGCCTGCGCACACGGCGCTCGTGGTGATGCACGCGTGGGAGGCGGGCACGATGGATCAGTGGCCGGGCTGGCGGCGGGCGGTGGAGTATCATCCGCGCGCGTTGGAGATTTTGGCGCAGGTGTTTCCGCCGTTGCTCTTGGCGGTGCGGGGTTCGGCGTTGCCGGTGTTTCATGTGGTGGGCGGTAGGGATTATTATTCGCACCTCCCGGGCTATCAGCGCGCGGTGCAACTGGCCGGGCCGACGCCGGTGATCGAACCGATCCTGAAGGATCCGGTTTATCGGGCGTTGGAAGATTTCCGGGCCGATCATGTTTTCGTGGGGCCGCGCAACCGACCCGATGTGGAGGAGGGTTTTGCGCTGCTGGATTTCGCGCCCGAAGCCCGGCCGGTGGGCGAGGAAGGTATCGCGGAGAACGCGCATCAGCTCGCGGCGTTGTGTCGGGCGCATGGCGTGAACCACCTCATTTACGTGGGTTTCGCGATCAACTGGTGTCTGCTGATGTCGCCGGGCGGCATGGTCGATATGCGGCGGTATGGTGTGATGTGCTCGACGATCCGCGAGGCGGTGACGGCGGTGGAGAATGCGGAGACGGCGCGTGGCGAGCACGAGAAACAGCAGGCGCTCTGGCGGGTGGCGCTGGAGTTTGGCTTTGTGTTCTCGCTGGAAGATTTTCTGGCGGCGGTCGCTGGGCGGCGTTGAAGTCGGGGCCATTTCCTTTGCCATGACCGCGTTCACCCTTCGCACTCGTCCCGTTCCCGGTTTAGGTCTCGCGGCCATCGGCCCCGAAGAAGAAGCGCTCGTGCTCGATGTGCTGCGCAGCAAGGCGCTGTTTCGCTATGCGAGCCTCGATCCGGCGACACCGCCGGCGATGACGGCGCGACTGGAGAAGGAATTTCGTGACTACATCGGCACCGACTACGCGCTCGCCGTGACGAGCGGTTCGGGTGCGCTGGAGGTGGCAATGGCGGCGGCGGGTATCGGGCCGGGCGATGAAGTGATCGTGACGGCGTGGAGCTGGGTCGCGTGCTTTACCTCAATCGTGCGCGTGGGCGCGAAACCGGTGCTCGCGGAGATTGATGACTCGTTGAATCTCGACCCCTCGGAAATCGCGCGGCTGACCACGCCCCGCACGCGGGCGGTGTTGGTGATCCACTATCAGGGTGCGCCGGCGGACATGCTGCGCATCCAACATGAGGCGCACCGGCGCGGATTGTTTGTGATCGAGGACTGCGCGCAATCGATCGGCTCGAGTTATCGCGGGCGCAAGGTCGGCACATGGAGTGACATCGCGACGTTCAGTTTTCAGGCGAACAAGACGATGACCTCGGGCGAAGGTGGAATGGTGGTGACGCGCGACGGGTGGCTCTACGAGCGCGCGGTGCGGTTTCACGATCTCGGCAATTACCGGTCCTATCACGCGGCGATCCAGCCGGCGCGCGGCGAGGCGTTTGCAGGCGGGCAGTTTCGGATGTCGGAGCTGACGGCGGCGGTGGCGCTCGCGCAGTTGCGCAAGCTCGACGGCCTGCGGGCGCACTGTCGGGGGTTGCGGGCGCGGATCGTGCCGCGCGTGACGGGGCTGGCGGGAATCACGCTGCGGCGCAGCGCGGACGACGAGGGTGATTTCGGCTTCGAGCTGTATCTGTTTTTAAAAGATGTCGCGACGGCGGCGACGTTTCGGGAAAAGCTCGATGCGCGAAACGTAAACTGTGGCGCGCGCACGGGCACTTATCCGCAATACCACCGCGACTACGTGAAGAACGGCCGGGCGCACGCGCCGTCGGCATCACCGTTTCGCGGGATCGAGCCGTGGCCGGCGCCGGGCTATCGCGCGGAGGATTTTCCGCGGACGGAGGAAATCACGAAGCGGTTCGTGGCAATTCCGCTCGGCTGGCTCTACACGGCGGACGACGCGGACTACATCGCGGACGGCATCGTGGCGGTGCACGCCGCGATGACCGCGGCTGGTCAGATTTAGCGCTGAATCAGTAGGTGATCGTTTCGTCGGCGAGGGCGGGTGTGGTCACGGGCAACATACGGGCGGGCATGGCTTGCTCGAACGCGTAGCCGAGCGCGAGCAGGCGCGCCTCGCTGAAGGCGGGGCCGATGAAGGAGAGCGTGACGGGCAACACGGGGTCGGAGGTGAAGCCCGCGGGCACGATAAGATCGGGCCAGCCGCTGAGGTTGCCGAGATGCGCGGCGGAACCGTTGTTAGTCGTAGCGACGCCGGTGGGTGTGGCGTCGGCTTCCTTGATGGTGCGAGGTGGGCGCGATGAGGTGGGGACGATGAAGGCGTCGATTTTCTCCTGCGCGACGATCCATTCCAGGTTCTCGCGGACGATTTTACGGCCGTCTTCGAGGGCGCTGTGGTAGGGTTTGTCGTCGAGGGTGCCGGCTTTTTTCTCGCGGCGGTAGGCTTCGAGGCGGTTTTTGTTGGGCACCCAGCCTTCCTTGGTGGGCTCGGTGATTTTTTCGGAGAGGGCGATGATCTCGGCGTGAGTTTTCGGGAGGTCTTTGCGCGGGAGCGTCGCGAGGTAGTCTTCGATCTGGTAGCGGAACTCGGGGTCGCGGATCGCGAGGTAGAGGCCGCTATTCACGCCGAGGACGAAGCGCGGGAGTTTGATTTCGACGACGGTCGCGCCGGCGTGGCGGAGGATGGCGACGGCGGTTTCGGTGACGGCATCGACGCCGGGGTCGATCTTCATGAAATCGCGGAGAAGGCCGAGACGGGTGCCTTTGAGGGCGTCGGGTTTGAGGGCGGCGGTGTAGTCGGCGGGGATTTTTCCGGCGTTGGCGGCGGTGGCGGGATCGCGGGGATCGGGGCCGGCCATGACGTTGAGGGCGGCGGCGAGATCGGACACGTTGCGGGCCATGGGGCCGACGGTGTCGAGGGCGAGGGAGAGCGGGATGATGCCGCCGCGGCCGTTGAGGCCGAGGGTGGGCTTGAGGCCGGCGATGCCGTTGGACGAAGAGGGGCCGCGAATGGAGCCGCCGGTGTCGGTGCCGAGGCCGAAGACGGCGAAGCCTGCGGCGATGCCGACCGCGGTGCCGCCGCTGGAGCCGGAGGGCGTGCGGTCGAGGACGTGGGGGTTGAGGATCTGGCCGCCGAGGGTGCTGATGGCGGCGCCGCTCGCGAATTCACTGAGGTTGGCCTTGGCGATGATGACGCAGCCGGCGGCGCGGAGGCGGCGGGTTTGTTCGGCGTCTTGCGGCGGAATGGAATCGCGGAGCGCGTAGAAACCGCCGGTGGTGGGGAGGTCGGCGGTGTCGATGTTATCCTTGAGGAGAATGGGAATGCCGTGGAGCGGGCCGCGGGATTTTCCGGCTTTGCGTTCGGCGTCAAGGGCGCGGGCTTCGTCGAGCGCCTTGGGGTTGAGCGTGATGATGGCGTGGAGCTTGGGGCCGGCTTTCTCGTAGGCGTCGATGCGGGCGAGGAAGAGTTGGGTGAGCTTTTCGGCCGTGATCGTGCCGGTGGTCATCGCGGCTTGGAGCTGCACCACGGTGGCGTCGGTGAGAGCAACCGTGGCGGCGCGGAGGGACGCGCTGAGCGCGAGGGCGAGGAGCAGAAAGCGGACGGGGAATGAGGCGAAGCGCATGGAGTGAAGCTGTGAGGCAAAGCAAGGCCCGGGCCGCTGGCGAGAGTGGCGGAAGATTTTTGCGCAACGGAGGGAGTGTGCGTTTATGCACTCCGCTGCTGTGTGCCCCCTCTTGCTCGGGGGATTTTGGAAAGGGCGGGTCGGAGACCGCGCCCTACTTACTGGCCGGGGGTGTAGTGGTCGCCGAGGGCGGCGACGATGGCGGCGCGGGCAGTGGCGTGGTCGATCACTCCGTTGTGCCGCCAGAGGATTTTACCGCCGGGGCCGATCAACACGGTGTGTGGGAGGGGGCCGGGCCAATCGGGGTCGAGGGCGGTGACGAGCGCGTCTTGGTTGGCGCCGCTGTAGAGGTAGTGATTGGTCGCGCGGCCTTCTTTGGTGACGGAGGCTTGTGAGGACTTGGTGAGACCTGCGCCTTGTTTTTGCAGGAAGGTCTGGGCTTTCGCTTCGTCCTTCGCGACGTCGAGACTGATGGTCACGAGTTCGAAATCGCGGCGGTCGAACTGGCGCGAGAGTGAGACGAGCGAGGGAAATTCCTCGACGCAGGGCGCGCACCAAGTGGCCCAGACGTTGACGAGGCGGACCTTGGCGGTGGGGTTGGCGCGGAGGGCGGCGACTCCGGCGGCGTCGATGGCGTCGATCTTCACCGGGATCTTGGTCCACGCGGTTTCTGCTTTCACGTTGGTCGCGTGCTTCTCGCGCCATTTGGTGGAGCAGCCGTGGGGTTTGGTGAGTTCGACGGGGACGGGTTTGCCGTCGAGCAGGGCGAAGATCGCGTTGCGGGTGTCGGGCGATTTCACGGTCGCCTCGTCGCGGAAGCGGGAGTCGTCGAAGCGGCCGGCGTAGCGAAGGCGGCGGGCTTTATCGAAGATAAACACATGGGGTGTGGCGAGGCAGCCGTAGGCGCGCGCGGTGATCTGTTTGTCGCCGTCGTAAAGGTAGGGGAAATCCCAGCCGAGGCTCATGGCGTAGGGGGTCATGTCGGCGAAGGAGTCGGTGTATTCGCCGTAACCGAGCTCGTCGATGCTGAGGCCGTCGGGGTGGTTGGGGTTGATGGTGACGAGGCCGAAGGATCGCCCCTTGAGGTCGTCGCGGAGTTTTTGGAGACGCTGCTCGATGCCGTGTGACGTGGGGCAGTGGTTGGACGTGAAGAGAACCATGAGCACGTCGGGCCCGGCAAAGTCGGCGAGTTTGTAGGTGCGGCCGTCGATGCCGGGGAGGGCGAAGTCGGGCGCGGCGTCACCGATGGCGAGGGTGCGCATGCCGGCGGGATTGCCGGCTTTGTCGAGGAGTGGAGCGAACGCGGGGTCGGCGGCGCGGAGCAGAGCCGCGGTGAACGAGCAGAGAAGCGCAGGGACGAGGAGCAAACGACGCATGGCGGGTAGGGGTGGGTTGACCGACAACTAAGAACCGCCGTCGTTCTGAGAATTATCGCTCAATGAGGCGAGGCTGATTTGGCGATCTCGACGGCGTAGGTGTGCGTCGTGGCTTTCTTGCCGCCGCCGGGGTTGGTGTCGAAATTGCCGGCGAAGATGATCCATTTGCCGTCGGGCGTGAAGGTGAGGTTGGGCTCGACGCCGGTTTCCTTGCTGTAGCTGTGATGCGCCATGTTCACGAGGCGCTCGGATTTGAAGGTGCCGATGTCGATGAGGTCTTTTTTGTCGCGGAAAGAACTGCCGCGGACCATCGCGGGGCGGAAGAGGTAGATCCACTGGCCGTTGCCGGGCGGGTCGAGGCGGATGCCGTCGGGGGATTGCGTGGCGACGCTGCCGGGGCCGCCGCCGTCGCCGGCGAAGAGTTTGCCGTCGCGGGAGACGTTGTAGTGGACGGACCATTCGTGGCGCTGGAGGTTATACCACGTGCGATGGCCGGTGGTGAGATCGACGCCGGCGAGCCAGAAGACGGTGCTGCGGGGAGTCTGGAGATCATACCAGACCATTTTGCCGTCGGGGCTGAAGAATTCGTGGCCCTCGATCTCCATGTTCATCGTGCGCTCGTGGAGGAGGCGCGCGGGGGAGCCGTCGGCGCGGATCGTCCAGGTGCGGTCGTTGAAATGCCAAGGGCCCTCGTGGCAGAAGAGGATTTGGAGCGGATCGGTGGGCGAGCACTGGAGGTGGTTGGTCCAGTCGTTTTCGCGGTGGAGGACTTTGAATTCACCGGTCTTGAGGTTGACGGTATAAATCAGCTTGGGCGTGCCGGCGGCCCAGTTGGCCTCGAGGGTGCCGCCGGCGCCGCCGGGGGGCGGGGTGCGCGGGATAGTTTTGCCGTCAGGATCGGGGGCGATGCCGACGAGGAGCGTCTCGTCGCAGTTGACGGCGAATTGGCCGCCGCGGACCCGGGCGGGCGCGGGGAGTTGGGTGACCTCGCGGACGGCGTGGGTGTCGAGGTGGATGGCGACGATGGCGTCGCCGCGGCGGACGTAGGCCTCGCGCGTGCGCCAGGCGGTGGCGACGACGCGGGTGTCGGGCGCGATGATTTCGGATTTTGGCGGGGACACGCCGAGCGTGGAGAGATCGACGGTGGCGATGCCGTTGGAGGTGTTGATAACGAGCTTG
>JANXLP010000361.1 GCA_025355125.1 Opitutaceae bacterium
CTCTCAGCTTACCTTCCCACGCCCGATTCATCCTCGCCCGCGAGCAACTCCGCCCTTTTCTCTCGGTCTGCGTTCCATGGCTCGTCCGGTTTCACCTTCACCCTCCGCTCCGCCGACCTCCGCCCCTGCCGTCCACGCCCCTGCGGCGTGGCTCACCACCGGCACCCTCGCTTACGCGCGCATGCTCGCGCTGATCGATGCCGCCCACGTTTCCATCCGCTGCGAGACCTACATCTGGACCGCCGACGCCGTCGGCAACCGCTTCCTCGCCGCCCTCACCCGCGCCGCCGCGCGCGGCGTGCGCGTGCATGTCCTCGTCGACGGCGGCGGCTCACCCACACTCGCCCAGACCTATTGGCACGACCTCGAAGCCGCCGGCGGCCGCGCGCATTTTTTCAACCCCCTTACGTTCCGCCATTTTTCTCTCCGCAGTCACCGCAAGCTCCTCCTCATCGACGACGCCACTGCCATCACCGGCGGCTTCAACATCTCCCAAGACTACGAAGGCGACGGCGTCACCGACGGCTGGCGCGACTTCGGCATCGAACTCTCCGACCCCGCCGCCCTCCACCAACTCGCCTCCTCCTTCGACCATCTTTTCACGCACCACCTCGCCCTTCATTTTCTGCGCCGCCGCTGGAAAAACCGCACCCTCCTCCGCCCCGCTTACTACCGCCTGCCCGGCCCCGTCCTCTTCAGCGGCCCCCGCCTCCTGCGGAATCAATTCAGCCGCCGCCTCCTCGCCGCCCTCCGCCACGCCCGCCACGTGCGCATCATCTCCGCCTACTTTGCGCCCAGCTTCCGCCTCCGCCGCGCCCTCCGCGCCGTCGCCCTCCGCGGCGGCACCGTCGAACTCCTCCTCGCCGGCAAATCCGATGTCCCCCTCGCCCAACGCGCCGCCCGCTCCATCTACGGCCCGCTCCTCAAAGCCGGCGTCGCCATCTGGGAATACCAACCGCAGATCCTCCACGCCAAACTCGCCCTCGTGGACGACCACATCTTCGTCGGCACCGCCAACCTCGACGCCCGCTCCCTCGCCATCAACCACGAGCTCATGGTCCACCTCTGCGAACCGCGCCTCGCCACCGAAGCCCGCGCCATGTTCGCCGCAGATCTCCTCCACTCGCAAAAAATCACCCTCATGGATTGGCAACGCACCCGCACCTGGCTCACGCGTTTCCGCGGCGCCATCGCCCGCTTCCTCCTCACCAAAGTGGACCCCTGGCTCGCCCGCCGCCAGATGCGCGACGTGCCCTGAAACTTCCCTCGACCTTTCCCACCCACTCATACCAACGTCAGTTGAGTTTTTGACTTATCGTAGCTGCGAGCGTGAGCGAGTGGTGGTTCGCTATCGTCCAGATATCACCAGGCGTTGGTCTCAGCCGTCGAAAAAAAGTTTACCCGCCCCGCGTCCCCCCCCTACTCTCCTTTTCTTTCTTACTCCCACCTCGTCCCACCATGAATCCCACCCGCCGCTCCTTCCTCAAAACCACCCTCGCCGCCTCCGCCACCACCGCCGCATTCGCCGTCGGCTCCCGCGCCAACGCCGCCGAAAAATCCCCCGCCGCCATGCCTGCCGTCCCCGCCCGCGACTACTACGAACTCCGCTCCTATCGCCTGAAACCCGGCGCCTCCTCCGCCCTGCTCGAGGGCTATCTCGAAAACGCCCTCATTCCCGCCCTCAACGCCCGCGGCCTCGCTCACGTCGGCGTCTTCACCGAAGTCGACGTCGATAAAAAGGCCGTCACCGCAACGCCCAAAGCTGATTCCCCCGTCTGGGTCCTCATCAGCCACCCCACGCTCGCGTCGTTCGCCAGCGTCGCCGCCGATCTCAACACCGATGCCACCGTCCAAACCACCGGCGCCGCCTATCTGAAAACCCCGAAGGTCACGCCCGCCTTCGACCGTCTCGACACGTGGCTCCTCCGCGCCTTCGCCGGCCAGCCCACCCTCGCCGTCCCCTCCTTCGCCAAGTCCCCCTCCCGCATCTACGAAATGCGTGACTACCAGAGCCACAGCGAAGAACGCGCCCTCAGCAAAATGGCCATGTTCAACGACGGCGAAATCCCGCTCATGCGCGACCTCGGCATGTCTCCCGTCTTCTTCGGCCAGGCCATCGCCGGCCGCGATCTGCCGCACCTCCGCTACATCACCGGCGCCGCCGACCTCGCGACCCACCTCGGCAACTGGAAAAAATTCGGCCCCGATCCCCGCTGGGTGAAGATGAAGGATATGCCACAATACGCCGACAACACCTCCCTCAACACCGCCCGCTTCATCGTCCCCAAGTCCTACTCGCAGCTCTGAGTCTTCCCCTCTCCGCCGTAGGGCGTCGGTCTCGCAGACGCCTCCCCGCTCCTGCGGTCCAGCTCCATCGGCGTCCGTAAACCGGACGCCCGACCTTTCCCCTGATCGGTTTTATCCGGGTTCATCCGCGTCCGTCCGTGGTTAAGAAATAATCGCACCCCGCTTTAGCTGCCTTCTCAGCGCTATCCCCGCGCTTGCCCCTTCCCTTGTAGCCGCGAGCGTAAGCGAGGGGATAAATCCTCTCTCTTTCTCGCTCCCTTTCCCTTCGTTGCCTCCGCCTTTCTCCCCCCCTCGCTTCCCCAGCGCCCCACCCCCATGCATTGGTCTCAAAATTACACCCCGCTTGGCGGTATCGGCCTCTCCGCCCTCGTCGCCGCGATCCCCGTCATCATCCTCCTCGGCCTGCTCGCGTTCTGGCATGTGCGCGCCCATCTCGCCGCGCTCATCGCTCTCGCCGCCGCCGCTGCCATCGCGATTTTCGTCTATCACATGCCGGCGACGCTCACCTTCGCCGCCGCCGGCTACGGCGCCGCCTTCGGCCTCCTCCCCATCGGCTGGCTCATCCTCAACGCCATCTTCATCTATCAACTCTCCGTTGAGACCGGCCAGTTCGCCGTCCTCCAAACCCAGATCGCCGGCGTCTCCGGCGACCGCCGCATCCAGGCCCTCCTCCTCGCCTTCTGTTTCGGTGCGTTCATCGAAGGCGCCGCCGGCTTCGGCGCGCCCGTCGCGATTTCCGGCGCGCTCATGATCGGCCTCGGCTTCAAACCCCTCGAAGCCGCCAAGCTCGCCCTCATCGGCAACACCGCCCCCGTCGCCTTCGGTTCCCTCGGCATTCCCATCACCACGCTCGCGCCTCTCACGGGTCTCGACGTGCTCTCACTCAGCGCGATGGTCGGCCGTCAGCTTCCGTTCTTTTCCCTGCTCGTTCCTTTCTGGCTCGTCACCGCGCAAGTCGGCTGGCGTGGCATGATCGCCGTCTGGCCCGCCTGTCTCGTGTCCGGCGCCAGCTTCGGCCTCATGCAATTCCTCGTGAGCAACTACCACGGGCCGTGGCTAGTGGACATCATCAGCGCCGCCTTCGCGATGCTCGCCGTCGTCATCCTCATGCGCTTCTGGCGACCCGCCGAAGAATCCCGCAACCCCTCGCTCACCCATTCCCCCTCGCCCCTCACCCCTGGCCCTTCGCCCTCACCGGCTTCGCCCGTGCGCGCCTGGCTGCCGTGGATCTTCCTCACCGTTTTCGTTTTCATCTGGGGCCTCCCGCAGGTGAAGTCCGCACTCAACGCCCTCTTCGCACCCGAGATTCCCGTCCCGTTTCTCCACCTCGGCGTCGAAAAAATGCCCCCCGTCGCACCCAAGCCCACGCCCGAAAAAGCCCTCTTCGTCCTCAACCTCCTCTCCGCCACCGGCACCGCCCTCCTCCTCGCAGCCATCGCCTCCGCCATCGCTCTCGGCGTGGGCTTCCGCCGCTCGCTGAAAATCTATTGGCAGACCCTCCTCCGCGTCCGCATCTCGCTACTCACGATTTCCCTCATGATGGCGCTCGGCTTCACCACGCGCTACAGCGGCACCGATACCACCATGGGCCTCGCCCTCGCGCAGACCGGCTGGCTCTTCCCGTTTTTCTCCCCGCTCATCGGCTGGCTCGGCGTCGCCCTCACCGGCAGCGACACCTCGTCCAACGTCCTCTTCGGCAACCTCCAAAAGGTCACCGCCGAGCAACTCGGTTTCTCCCCCATCCTCACCTGCGCCGCCAACAGCTCCGGCGGC
>JANXLP010000445.1 GCA_025355125.1 Opitutaceae bacterium
CCGTCCTCGACCGGCCACGTGTACGCGTTTGATGCGCAGTCCACCTACATTCAGGAGCCGCCGTTCTTCACGAATTTCTCGCTCACCCCCGGCAGCATCCAGCCCATCACGGGCGCACGGGCGCTGGGGATTTTCGGCGACTCTGTTACGACCGATCACATTTCGCCCGCCGGCGCGATCAAGAAGAGTTCACCCGCGGGCAAGTTCCTCCTCGAGAACGGGGTCGCGTTTGAAGATTTCAATTCCTACGGCTCGCGCCGCGGCAACGACCGCATCATGACGCGCGGCACCTTCGGCAATGTCCGCATCAAAAACCTCATGCTCGGCGGCAAGGAAGGCGGCAACACCATCGGGCCCGACGGCGCCGAGGTTTCGATCTACGATGCGTCGATCGCGCACCAGAAAAAAGGCACGCCGCTCATCGTCATCGCCGGCCAGGAATACGGCACCGGCTCGTCCCGCGACTGGGCCGCCAAGGGCACCAACCTCCTCGGCGTCAAGGTCGTCGTCGCCCAGAGTTTCGAGCGCATCCACCGCTCCAACCTCGTCGGCATGGGCGTGCTCCCGCTCCAGTTCAAGGACGGCGTCACCGCGCAGACCCTCACACTCGACGGCAGCGAAACCTACGATGTCGTCGGCCTTAGCGAAGCGATCAAGCCCCAGCAGGACCTCACGTTGAAGATCACCCGGAAGGACGGTTCCGTTGAAAACGTATCCGTGCGCTGCCGCATCGATACGCCCATCGAAATCGACTATTATCAGCACGGCGGAATCCTTCCCTACGTGTTGCGCCAGATCATCGCCCGGAATTAAGTCAATCGACGGCAGGGTGGCCCTTTCGCAGGGCCGCCTACCGCCGCCTTTTCAACATGCCCGACGCCGTCAAACCCGCCTTCCTTGTCAACACGCAGTCCGATCCAGTGGCGGTCTGCGTGGAGGGGCGGGCATCTTTTCAAAACAGCGCCTGCCTGCACGATTTCTTCACTGCGATGATCCGGCAAAAACGCCTGCGCTTTGTGTTGGATTTTCAGCAGTGCACGAGCATGGACAGCACGTTTCTCGGCGTTCTCGCCGGCGTCGCCCTAGAACTGCGCAAACACATCCCGCAGGGGAGTCTGGTTGTTTGCCGGATGAGTGAGCGCAATCTTGAATTGATGAAGAATCTCGGTCTGCACCGCCTTATGACGGTCGATACGGGAGAGAACGGCGTCACGTTCAACGCCGGTGCCGCCCCGCTGGATTGCACCCCCGTCCGCAGCGAACTGGAAAGCGCACGATTGGTGTTGGCCGCCCATGAAAACCTGATCGTTGCCGACGAGGCCAATCGCGCGAAGTTTCAGGACGTGCTCACGTTTCTGAAAAACCGCGTGGACAATCCCTGAGCTCGCGCCGCCTTAGTCTTGGCCGAAAGGACCGCAAAACCCGTTTGCGTCGGCGTGCCTTATGACTTGGATATCGTTTTTATGCCCGCCGTAGCCGCAGCCTCCAAGCCCGCCGACCGTCATTCCCTGCCTGATTCCTCAGGTCATTTTGGGCCGTTTGGCGGCATCTATGTGCCCGAGACGCTTATGACCGCGCTGCAGGAATTAACGGCTGCCTACGAGCAGGCCAAGGCTGATCCCGCTTACCTTACATTGCTGCGCCACCACCTGAAGGAATTCGCCGGCCGCCCTACCGAGCTCTACTTCGCCGAACGACTCACGGCACACTGCGGCGGCGCAAAGATCTATTTCAAACGCGAGGACCTGCTCCACACTGGCGCGCACAAGATCAACAACGCCCTCGGCCAGGTGCTGCTCGCCCTGCGCATGGGCAAGACCCGCATCATCGCCGAGACCGGCGCGGGCCAGCATGGCGTCGCCACCGCCGCCGTGTGCGCGAAGTTCGGCTTGCAGTGCGTGATCTACATGGGCGCGGTGGACATGGAGCGTCAGGCGTTGAACGTCTTCCGCATGCGCCTCATGGGGGCCGAGGTGCGCGGCGTCGAGGCCGGCCAGAAAACCCTCAAGGACGCCGTCAACGAGGCCATGCGCGACTGGGTGACCAATGTGCGCGACACCCACTACATTCTCGGTTCGGCGCTTGGTGCACATCCGTATCCGATGATGGTGCGCGATTTTCACCGCGTGATCGGCCAGGAAACCCGCGAGCAGATTCTCGCCCGCGAAGGCCGGCTGCCCGACGAGATGATCGCCTGCGTGGGCGGCGGCTCCAACGCCATCGGCTTCTTCTTCGACTTCCTTCCCGACACCTCCGTGAAGCTCATCGGCGTCGAGGCCGGCGGCCGCGGCATCGTGCGCGGCGAACACGCGGCGCGCTTCGAAGGCGGCAAGCTAGGCGTGCTTCAAGGCTCAAAAACTTACATCCTCCAAAACCCCGACGGCCAGATCGAGCTGACGCATTCCGTGAGCGCCGGCCTCGATTACGCCGCCATCGGTCCCGAGCATGCCTACTACCGCGACACCGGCCGCATCGGCTACGCCTACGCGTGCGACGACGAGGTCATGGAAGTTTTCCAACTCTGCTCGCGCCTCGAGGGCATTCTGCCCGCGCTGGAATCCACTCACGCCATCGTTGAGGGGCTCAAGCGCGCGAAGGCCCTGCCCAAGGACAAGATCATCCTCATCAACCTCTCCGGCCGAGGCGACAAGGACGTGAACCAAGTCGCAAAGCTGCTTGGCGTGAAACTGTTTTAACCGTTTTACTCTTATTCATGCATTCAATGACCGGCTATGGTCGAGCGACGGCTTCATCCGGTGATCATACGCTCACCGTCCAAGTGAGTTCTGTGAATCGGAAGACACTTGATCTGACGATAAAACTACCCGACTCGTGGGAGGTGCTTGAGGCTTCCGTCGGCGAGCTGGTGCGGAAGTTCGCGCTGCGCGGGAAAGTCCACGTTGATGTCGAGCTCACTGGCGACAAAGGCTCGCCCACCGCAACATGGGACGAGGCGGCGGCGGCGGAAACCTTCAAACGCCTCGCTGCTTTCGCCGCTGGTCGAGGCGTGCCGTTTACGCCGACGCCGGAATTACTTCTGCAACTGCTGAACACGCAGCGCAAGGGCACGGAGCTGCCGGATGCCGAAGCTTCGCGAGATACGTTTCTGGCAACGCTGGAAGAAGCGTTGCGCGCCTTTTCGGCGATGCGCGCGAAGGAAGGCGAGGCGCTGCTGGCGGATTTCATCACGCGGATGGAAACTCTTTCGCGTTACGTCGCGATCATCGCCGAGCGTGCGCCTCATGTGCCGTCCGGCCATCGCGACGCGCTGCACAGGCGCTTGCGCGACGCGGGTCTGGAGCTCGACCTCGCCGACGAGCGCGTGCTCAAGGAAATCGCGCTGTTCGCCGACCGCTGCGACATTACCGAGGAGCTGACGCGCCTGCGTAGCCATTTCGATCAATTCGCCACGCTGCTGAAAACGAGCGCCGAGGTCGGAAGGAAAGCCGAATTCATTCTTCAGGAAATCGGACGCGAGATTCATACCATCGGCAGCAAGGCCAACGACCTGACGATCTCTCAAAACGTCATCGAGCTGAAGAACGAGCTGGAAAAAATCCGCGAGCAGATCGCCAACGTGGAGTAATTTACGGCTAGTCGCCCTTACTCGCTTGTTGGCGCGCGGAGTGAGTGGATGAGGTAAAGGATCACGCCCACGCAGATGCCTGAATCGGCGACGTTGAACGTGGGGTAGACGTAGCTGCCAAAATGAAAATCGAGGAAGTCTATCACGTGGCCATGGATCATACGGTCGAGCAGATTGCCGACGATGCCGCCGCAGAGCAGTCCGAACGCGATTTGCACGGGCAGGACGCGCAGGCCGAGCGAGTGGCGCCAGACGTAGATCGCGCCGAGCGTGATCAGGGCCATCGCCGCAAGCAGGCCGCTTTTACCGGAGAGCATACTCCACGCCGCGCCGGTGTTGCCGACGTGGACAAGGTAGAAGAAGCCGTCAACCACGGTGATGGCCTGCGGGGGATAATAGGTGCCGAAGGCGAGGTTGGCGCTGATGGCGAGCTTGGACGCCTGATCGAGCACAAAGACGCCGAGCGCGAGAATCCACAGCCAGCGGTAGGCGTGGATGCGTTCCCAAAGGGAGACCGCCTCCGGGGAGGGGGCGGGTTGCGCGGGCGTGGACACGGGGCGGACGGAAGCCAGGCTCATTCGTCGCCGCCGCCATCGTCGCCGCCGCTGCTGACGGTGCCGCCCTCTTCGCCCAGTTCGCCAAAGAGGCCGGCTTGGGTGCGGGATCGGTGGCGGTTTTTCTCAATGTCCTTTTGCGCCTCGGCTGAGTAGCGGGTGAACGGCACGGCCAGCAGGCGTTCCTTGGCGATGGGTTTCTGGGTGATTTCGCAGAGGCCGTATGTGCCGGCCTTGATGCGTTTGATGGCGGCCTCGACTTCGGAAAGAGCCTCCTGCTCGGAGGAGACGAGCGAGAGGGCGAAGTCGCGGTCGAAGGTGTCGGTGCCGGAGTCGGCCATGTGCTGGCCGTAGCTGGAGAGGTCGCCGGCGTCTTCCTTGGCGGAACGTTTCAACGTCTCCTCGGCATGGGTGTCGATCTGGCCGGTGAGGTGGTTGCGAAGCTCGATGAGCAGACGGTAATAGCGGCGGAATTTTTCCGGGATTTCGGTGTCGTCATCGGCGGAGGGTTGCTTGGCTTTCTTGGGGTTGAAGCCGAGGATGTCGGCGAGGGAGGCGGCCTTGATGTGGTGGGGCTGGGCTGGTTTCGCGAGCGCGGCGGCATCGAGCAGCTTGCCGGATTTGGCGGCGGTCTTGGCGGCGGCAGCCTTGGTCTCGGTGTCGTGTTTCGAGCTGGTCTTAGCGATTTCACGAATCTCGTCGAACGAGAAGGAGATCGGGCGGGCCGGGGCTTTCGCGCGGCTTTTTTCGAGGATCTTGCTGCGCAGGCTGTCGCGGGCGGTGGATTTGGCGGTGGGAACGACGGACTTGGGCACAGTGATGGGAGCTACGGGAGCCGGTTTGGCGGCTTTTTTGGAGGAAGTGGCGGGCGCTTTTGCCGCGGGTTTCGCGGTGGGAGCGGGCTTGGCTTTGGCGACGGGCTTGGGTGCGGGTTTCGCCTTGGGCTTCACCTTCGCTTTGGGAGCAGGCTTGGATTTAGAGACGGGTTTTTTGGCAGGCTTCACGGGTTTCTTCGGAGATTTTTTAGGAGACGGTTTTGCGGGTTTGCTGGCAGTCTTCTTTTTCGGAGCCGAGGCGGGCTTCTTGGTTTTTTTGGCCATGGTGGTATGGGGTGGTTAAGAAAAATAGTTAAATACGAAGGGCGTCTGCGCACCGTGGGCAGGTTTCGCCGTGCGCGGTCGTTTCCAGAGCGGGCACCCAGCGCCAGCAACGGGGGCAGCGGACGGCCCCGAGTTCTTCGCCGTGGCGCACGGAAACTTCGAGGGCGGGGTTGGTGCCCTCCTGAATTGTCACGTGGGAAACAATGAAGAATTCGGCGAGTAAGTCGCGGTGTTTCTCCAGAATTTTCAGGAGCGGATCGGCGGGAACAACCGAAAGGGTGACGGTGGCGTCGAGCGATTTGCCGAGTTTGCCGGCGGCGCGTAGGGGCTCGATGGTTTCGTTGACCTTTGAGCGAACCTTGAGAAGCGAGGCGACGTCGGCCTCGATCTCGGTGTTGGTCCACGCGGCGTCGGCCTCGGGCCAGTCGGAGAGATGAATCGAGTCGTTGGCGAACTCGGTTTTTGCGGTGGCAAAGGACCAGGCTTCGTCCGCCGTGAAGGTGAGGACGGGGGCGAGGATTTTGACGAGGACGCCGAAGATGTGGTGGATCGCGGTCTGAGACGAACGGCGCAGCGGGTTGGTCGTGCCGAGCGTATAGAGACGGTCCTTGAGGATGTCGTGGTAAACGGCTGAGAGGGTGGTCGCGCAGAAGGAGCTCACGGCCTGGATGACGCGGTGATACTCGTAGGCGTCGTAGGCGGCGGTGGCTTCGGCGAGGAGCTTGGCGGTCTGGTGGAGCGCCCAGCGGTCGAGGGTGTCGAGCTGCGCGTAGGGTAGGGCGTCGGTCGCGGGGTTGAAATCCCAGAGGGTCGAGAGCTGGTAGCGGAGGGTGTTGCGCAGGTTGCGGTAGCCCTCGGCGGCGTTGTTGAGGATTTTCTCGGAGAGGGTGATGTCCTGCGTGAAATCCTGGGAGGCGATCCAGAAGCGGATGACGTCGGCGCCGTATTGGGCGATATAGTTGTCGGACGTCGGGGGCTTTTCGTAGGAGCCGGACTTGGAGATTTTCTTGCCGTCTTCGCCGACGATGAAGCCGTGGGTGAGAACGGCTTTGTAGGGCGCTTCGTTGAAGGCGATGATGCTGGTCCAGAGCGAGGACTGGAACCAGCCGCGGTGTTGGTCGGAGCCTTCGAGGTAGAGATCGGCGGGCCACGAGGTGGTGCCTTGCCGGTTGCGGAGGACGGCGGCGTGGGAGGAGC
>JANXLP010000451.1 GCA_025355125.1 Opitutaceae bacterium
CGTCCAGGTGCATTCGTCGAAAAACGGGCGGCCTGCGAGGGTGGCGGTGGCTCTGATTTGGTTTTTTCCGGGCGCGAGGCGGACGGCGGGCCAGCGGATGATGTGATCGGCGCCGGCGGGTTTCGCGCCGAGTGACTGGCCTACCTGCGCTTCTTCGGCCAACTCGTCATTTTTTAGACGCGCTTTTTGCACCGCAGCCGCAGTCGAAAATGCCGGGAGCTTATCGTGCCCGTTCGCGCTCGGCCTTGGTGGAGCGCGGCGCCTTCGCCGTGCGGACACGCGCAAAACCCGCGGCGGAGCGCGCGGCCCACCTCGGGCAGGTGGTGTGGCTTGATGTCCGCTTGACCGAAAACTCGATCAATCGGATGGTCGCGGGGTGCAGACGTTTCTCGATCACCATCAACCTGGCATCCAAGCGGCTTGTCGCCGATTTGGCGTGAAACGGTTGGAGGCGTTTGGCTCGGTGTTGCGCAGCGATTTTTCCGAACGGAGCGATGTCGATTTCGTCGTGGAGTTTGACGGTTCGCAGCCGGATGCATTCGGCCAATATTTTGGCCTGAAAGAGGCGTTGGAAGCGTTGGTGGAGCGGCCGGTCGATCTGGTGGTGGCCGATGCGATTCGCAATCCGGTCTTCCGGGCGGAGGTTCTTCAGACCAAGACACCGCTGTATGTCGCCGCCTGATCGCCGCCAAAACATCTGTTCGATCTGGAGCGGGTGTTGGGGGAAATCGAGGGTTTCGCGGCCGGTCGCACCGAGGCGGAACTTTTGACTGATCGGACGTTGCAGCTGATTTTAGAACGTGAATTTGAAATTTTGGGCGAGGCGCTGAATCGGTTGCTGCGCGATGACCCGGCGCTTGAACCGGCGATCACGGGTGCGCGCAGGATCATCGGGCTGAGAAATTTATTGGCGCACGGTTACGACGCCATCGACCACCGGATTCTCTGGAGCGCGGTCACCTTGCATCTCCCTCTGCTGAGGCAGGAAGTGGGTCGTCTGTTGGGCTGAGGTTGGGCGTGGCCGGGATTCGGCGTTGGCGGGTCGTATCGAAACGGCGTCCTGATGCTGGGCGATAGGGCAGAAGCTGACTTCGCAAAGTAGAGCCGCTCCTACAACCGGGATGGACTTTTTTGACGTATTCCGGCGCTGCGCCTCCCCTCAAACCGAGCTTACTTCGTGACGGCGTGAAAGTCGCCGACGACTTTCGCGTTCTGGACCAAAACGATGCGGGTTTCGGCGCCGGCGTTGGCGCTGCGGCTGCCGGCGTAGATCACAAAACCGACGGCTCCGCGGTCGAGGAGCGCGGAGGCTTTGGCGCGGTCGGAGTCGGAAAGAACTTCCAAGTCCTTGGGGTTTCGTTTCGAGAACGGGCCGGTGGTGCCGACGTCGGCGTTCAGATACTTGAGCACGACTTCGCGGGTGCCTTCGGAGACATCGGGCGCGGACGCGCAGCCGGCGAAGAGAAGGACGAAAACAATAAGAGAGCGGTTCATTTTAAAAAAAGTGACGGAAGGAAGGAGCGCGCAAGATGCGCAGGCCCGACGCTGGGGATCAAGGCAGCCGGTTCAAGCCCTCGGCGCGGACGGTCCAGGAACCGTCGCGAGGGAAGCCGGGGGCTTCGCCGGGAGGGGCGTCGTCCCAGCCGCCGGCCATGAGGGCGACGGCGGCGAGGAGCGCGCCGTTGCCGGGGAGATAAACGGGGAGGTCGCCGCGCTGGGGGTTGTGACCGTTGGGCTTGTAGGCGTTGTTGGGGCCGTCCTTCAGGAGGATGTCGAGGGCTTGTTTGGGTGCGCCGAGGCGGGTGGCGGTCATCGCGATCATGGGATAATCCCAGCCCCAGATTTTGGTTTCCCAGTCCCAGGTGGCGAGGGTGGCGTCGAGGGTGCGGCGCATGATGGCGTGGTCCACGCCGTCGCCGGGGAGCTGGCCGAACGCCATGAGGAACGACGGATGATCGTGGCGACTGTCTTTGTTGTCCCAGGTGTCGGGCGTGGATTCGAGGGCGACGTAGCGGCCGTCTTTCTGCGGGAGCGGGGCGAGGTGGGCGCGGATTTTTTCCCAGAGCGGGTCGCGGGGGAGGCCGAGGCGTTCGCGCCATTGTTGTGCGAGGTCGAGGGCGCGGTTCCAGTAGCTGAGTTCGTAGGTGGGATTTTGGCTGGTGGATTGGTCGTAGATTTCCTGCGCGATCCAGAGGGGCGGGCCGAGGACGTAGCAGGCGCGGGCCTTGTCGTAGTGGACCATGGAGGCCATGCAGTCGGCGGTGTCCTGCACGAGCTCGCGGTAACGTTCAAGCGTGGCGGCGGTCGGGGTATTGCGGTAGAGAAGTTCGGCGAGATGGATGACGTGGGGCTGATTCCAAATGATGAGGGGATTGCCGCCGGGGCTCTCGCGTCCGTCGGGGCCGACCATCTTGGGCCAACGGGCGCCGCGGAGGCCGCGCTCGGCGGCGATGACGCGAGCGACGGGGAGCGTGCGTTGATACCACTCCAGATTTTTCGCGAGGAAGGCGTCGCGGCCCCAGAGCGCGAAGTGCGCGGTGTGCCACCAGATCATCTCGGTGTGGTGCTTGCCATACCACGTGCTGTTAGTGAGGCCGCTCTCCTGTGGGGGAACATCGCCGGCGAACTGGATGGCGGTGAGGTATTGCGAGAGGACGACGCGGCGCTCGAGTTCGGGTGCGCGGGGATCGGTGCTGCCGGTGAAATCGACGGCGCCGCCGGTGGACCAGAAGTTTTTCCAATAGGTGGCGCTCGCGGTGCGGATCGCGGCGGGGCTGGCGGGAGCCGCGAGTTTTTCCTGGGCGAAGGAGAGGGTGAACTCGAGCGTGTCGCCGGAGAGGGCGCGGACGATGAAGGTGTGCGGGCCGGCGGGGGTGAAGCGGGCGGGGGCGACGGTGGTGAGCGCGGCTTGGTAGTGGGTGGCGTCGATGGCGCGGGCGAGGGCGAGGGTCTTGTCGTTTTGCGCGACGATAGTGGTGGTGTGCGCCTCGGGCTGCGTCCAATCGAGGGCGGGGTTATTTTTTGTTTTGATCTCGTGGCCGCGGGGGAAGGCGAGACGCACGCCGAGTTTGCCGGTGGCGACGAGCGGCGAAGTCAGGCGGACGGCCAGGGTGTCGCTGGCGGGATCGCAGGCGACGGTGACGGTGACGGGTGCGCCGACCAGAGTGAAGCGGCTGGTGACCGTGCCGGACCAGAGATCGAGGGACTGGTTGATGGCGCGGACATCGTCGGGCTTGAGCGGGACGTTGGAAGCACGGGTGAAATCGAGTGCGAGCTGGGCGAGGGGAACGTCGTGGGGATTTTCGCGGAGCCATTGGCCGGCGGAGCTGCCGGCCTGGGTAGGATAGGCGACGGTGCGGCCGTGGGCGGTGAAAGGCGTGTTGGCGTCGGCGAGTTTGTAGCCTTTGGGGTTGGCGTTTTCGTGCCAGGCCCAGCGGGCGAGGGTTTCGAGCGGGATGCCGTTGGCGTGGTAGAAATCGGAGAACGTCTGCAGGCCGGTGACATCGGCGGTGAAGGCGAAGCGGCCGTTGCCGACCGAAAGCGGCGCCCACGGATCGACGCGGGTGACGGTGGGATTGTGGCGAGTGGCGAGGGCGTAACGGTCAATGGGCTCGGCTGCGCTGAGGGGGGGAAGCGTGGCGACGAACAGTAAGATGGAGAGTAAACGCATGGAGCGGCTGAGTATCTAAATGCAGACGAAAGGCATTGGCGAAGCCGGGTGACCTGTCCAGTCTCGGGCGGTCATGATAAAAAAACTACTCCACACGCGGATGCGGGTGAACGACTTGAGCCGCACGATTAAATTCTACGAGGAAGCGCTGGGTCTCACGGTGAGCCGCCGACACACGTCGCCACGCGGCGCGCAGCTCGCGTTTCTCGCCACTCCGAACAGCGACGAGGAAATCGAAATCTGCCAGATGCCGCCGGGCGCGCCGAGCGTGGTGGTGCAGCCGGACCTGATGCATCTCGCGTTTGAGGTGGAGGATCTGGCGGCATTTGCGAAGGCCGCGGCGGCGAAGGGTTATCCGCTGAGCGACGGGCCGACGCCCAGTGGCAGTGGCATGATCGCATTTATCGACGCGCCGGAGGGGTATGAGGTGGAGCTGATCCAGCGGGCGAAGAAGTGAGCGGGGGGCGGGGATACGGGGAACCGAACGGCGGTTGATCGACGCGCGTTTTCCGACCGACCAATTCCGAACGGTCGGCCCGAGAGGCCAGCGCCTCAGAAACTCAATCGTGCCGCTACGGAATGTCACATTCTCCGGGGAATCATTTTCGGCTGGGTGTGAAGATACAGATGGCTAGTGCTTTCCGCGCTCGGCTTGAGACAACCCCACCCCTGGTTCGATGCGCCCCTCGTTTTATACCCCGGCCAGCAATCCCGCTATGGCGACGGTGCTCTTCATCGAGGATCATCCGGCGATCATGGAATACGGCAGCTGGCACCTGAAGCAGGCATCGCCCCGGCTTCGCCTGCTGACGGCAACCACGGGGGCCGAGGGAGTGGAGCTTTCTCGCACGCACGCGCCCGAGGTGGTGTTGCTCGATCTTTCGCTGCCCGATGGAGACGGGCTGGACCTGATCGGTGTGTTGCGCACCGGACCACGACCGCCGGCGGTGGTGATTTTTACCGGGCGAAATGACGATGCGATGTTGCGGCGGCTGGAACTCGCGGAGGTGGCTGGTGTGCTGTGGAAGGGGGCCGATGCCGGCGACGAGATGGTCACGGCGGTGCAACGGGTGTTGGCCGGCGGGACCCATGTGTCGCCGTGTTTTGCGGCGCGTTTCAACCGGGAGAGACTCGTGGCGTCGCGGGCGTTTGCGCAGCCGGAGAAATCCCGCGAGCGCATCGTGGTGGTGAAGTCGGACCGCTTGCGGGCCGAAGGTATCGCGGGTGCCGCGCGCGAGGTTTGCCCGGAGGCGGAGGTGACCCTCTGCTATTCCGCCGCCGAGGCGACGGCGAGCCTGCGGGCAAAGCCGGCGACGCTTGGTTTGATCGGGCTCACGCTGTGCGACCGGGACGGGCTCGACCTGCTGGCTCTCGCCGAGCGGGAGCGGTGGTGCCAACGGATCTTGGTGGTGACAGGCCGAAGCGACGAGCGCACCCGGCAGGGATTGCGCAGCGCCCAGATCGACGGGTGTTTCGACACGTCGGTTGAACCTCCGGACCGGTTGGTCGCGGCCATCCGCCAGGTGGCCGAAGGCGGGGCGTATTTCAGCGCCGGGGTGCTGGGGCCGACGAGTGTGGTTGCAGGCGCGGCGGCTACAATCGCGCAACTGCTCACCGACACCGAGATTCAGGTGTTTGCTGTGGTTGGTGACGGCTGCGACGACGGGCAGGCGGCCACACGCTTGGGATTGAGCGAGTCCACAGTGCACAACCACCGGCAGCGGATCATGCGTAAACTCGGGTGCAGAGCCGCACGGATTTGATGCGCGAGGCGACGCGGCGCGGGGTGGTGCGGTTTACTGAAACGGGCGCCGTGCTTACGCCGGGGCTGGAGCGGGTGTTGGCGGACCGCGCGGCGCGGAGTCGCGATCCGTTTGGGGCGGGTGGACGGAAGGGCTGAGGATGAGTAGGAATGAAAAGCTGAGAGGTGAGGGTTGAAAGTCCGAGCCTCGGAACGAGGGTTTGCGCGTGTAGGCGGGGTGCCTTCAGCCCGTGGGCGCGGGTATATTAGAGCGAAAACTGCGCGCTGAATGCACCCTGACCATAACCAACCGCATAGAGTCGGGTCAGGGTGCGGGCGGGAAGTTGAGCGGACGATGCACGCCCGGCACCTGATCTTTTTAGATCAGGGCATGATCTAAAGAGATCAATCTGAGTGCTGTTCATTCTGGAGAAGATCGCCCGGTCTTTCGCGGTCCGGTGGCCGCTTTGGCCATCTTGGTCTGTTACCTTTCCCGGCCGTTACCCCATGAAAAATCGTTTCCTTCCCCCTTGGTCGAACCCCTCTATCCGCCCATCACCGCCTGCGATCTATCCGGCTGTCGATGATTGCTCACGTGGCGGGAAGTTACGCGGCGGTCTCCGTGAGATGTTGCGCTTCGCATCTCATGCGAGCCTAGCCGGCGCGGTATTTCTTGGCGGATTGAGCCCTTATTTGCGTGCCAACACTCCTGACGAAACGGAACACATGTCCGCGATTTTTTCCGAAGGCTGGAACGCGGCCGGTTGTTGGGAGACCGTCTGGCAGTATTGGGATTCGACCTACTCCCCTTCGACCAACGTCTACTTAATTACCGTATCAACCTACGGCGAACCCGAGGTCTCTGATTGCCCCGAAGACCCGCCTCCGGCTGAAATCTGCTACGACGACTGCACAGGTGAAGAGATCCCGTGTGAGGGGGCGAACCCGTTTCAGGCCACGGATGGGAATGTCACCCGCGACATCCTCGATCTCAAGCTGCCCTCCGCTACCGAGGGGCGGCTTGATTGGATCAGGCATCACAACACGGTGCCACGGGACGGGGTGGGCTATTTTGGCCGGGGCGGAAATTGGCGCCATAGTTGGCAATACGATTTGAAGGCCCGGACGCCGGCCGGCCCGATCCCTCAGATGGTTTTGGTGTATCCGAACGGTCAGCAGCGTTTCTTCAGCCGGGCCGCGAACGGAACTTGGTCCAGTGCCGAGCGCTTTCAGGAAAAAATGTCCGTCACTGCTTACGGCTTCGAAGTGACGACGCCGGAGGGCCAGAAGCTTAAATTCGTGCGCAGCGCAGATGCGAAGGCCCCGCACCTCTACGAAATGCAGGCATTCACCAATTCCTTCGGGGTCGTCACCACGCTCGATTACGGCAGCAACGGTCTATTGCGCCGAGTGACCCAGCCGTCCGGGCGTTGGCTGGCGTTTGAGTATTCCGGCACGCCCTTCAAAAAAGGTATTCGGCATCGGCTGGGCGCGATCACGCAAGCGCCGGCCCCGGGCCAGTGGCTGGAGCTCACGGTGCCCGCCGACAAGAATCAGCAAGCCTTCCGCCACCTCCGCCTCAGTGGCCCGGCGGACAGTGCGCCCATCGCGGTCGCCGAGCTTCAATTTATCGCTGCGTCTGGTGCGATTTTGCGGGGTAAGGTTCACGGCACGGGTTCGCAGCCCGCCGCGCTCACCGACGGCAACCCGGCCACGTTTTTTATGGGCAACCGCACCTCGCTCAATCTCTGCGGAGTTGATCTTGGGGAAAGCGGGAAGAGTGCCGTCGCCAAGATCCGTATCTTGGCCGCCAGAGGCCAGGAGCAGGCGCTCGTAGGGGCGGTGTTCGACGGCATGGAGCTGGCTCCATCGTCCAGTGTGGCGATCAGCAGGGTTACCAGCAGCACCGGACTGGCCGTCAATTACGACTACGCCCTGATGGCCGAGCCGACCACCCAGAACGAGTATCTCACGTTGAAGACGGTGAGCTACGGTGACGGCACCCGGGCGAGCTACCGTTACGATTGGTCCCGGGCGGACTCCCGGCCGCTGCTCGTGGAGACCGACGACCCGCGTTACGAGGGCCGCGCCAAGCGCATCCGCTACGCTTATCACGATAAACTCGGGATGATTCACCAAGAGATTAACCCCGCCACTGGCAGTGTGTATGCGAGTCTTGAACTGGACCCGCTCGATTCCCGTGCCCGCACAGTGCGCTATTCTGACTTGCGGGAAATTAAATACCGGCTCGCTGCCGACCGCCCTGTGATCGAAGAACGCACCGACTCGCTCGGGCGGAAGACGCGCATAGAACGTGATGCCGTGGGACGAATCAAAGCTGTGGTGAACCGCAACGGGCGGCGCGACGAGCGGGCTTACGACGACAGGGGCCACACCAAATCGTCCCAACGCAACGGGCGAATGGAATTGCAACGCGAGCGCGATCCCCAAGGCCGAATTGTGCGCGATACTGACCGGCTCGGCCGCGAAACCCGCTATGAGCGCGATGGCAAAGGCCGGGTTACCCGGATGACGCGCGGCTCGGGTGAAATTCGCGAGTTTGGCCGTGATGCGCAAAACCGGATCACCTCCACCCGGAGCAGCCGGGGTGGATTGCACCAGTTCACCTATAACGACCGGGGACTCAAAGCCACGTGGACTGACCCGAGCGGGAATGTGTCGCGTTTCGCCTATGACGCGAACGAGCGCCTGAGCAGCATGACCGATAGCCTTGGGCGAATCTCCCGCTACGAACACAACGAGCGCGGACTCACCACCAAAGTGACCGCACCGGACGGCACCTCGAAGCAATTCGCCTACGACACCTACGGTCGCAAAATCGCGGAGACCGACCCGCAGGGCCACACGACCAAGCTCACCTACGACGAACTCAGCCGCGTGATCCGACAGGAAGACCATGCCGGTCGCGTGACCACGTTTGATTACACGGAAATCCCGCAAGGCTGCGGCTCGTGCACGCTCGTGCCGCACCCTACGCGCATTGTCGCCCCCGACGGCACGATCATGGCGATGCTTTACGATACGGAAGGCCATATGCTCTCCCGCACCGTCGCGCAGGGCACGCCCGCTCAAGCCACCACGCTCTACGCTTACGACAACGATGGGAACATGACGTCGATGACCGACCCGCTCGGTCGGGTCACCCGCTTTACTTATGACGACGAACATCACCGACTCACCCAAACGGATGCGCTGGGTCGGCTGACCCAGTGGACTTACGATGACGACGGCAACGTGACCAAGACCGTTGCGCCCGACGGCGGTATCACCAAGTCCACCTACGACGAGGGCAAAAGAATGACTGCGACCACAGATGCTGCGGGCAACACGACGCGCTACACGTATGATGCCAATGGTCGTATCGCCACCCTCACCGAGGCCAAGGGAGACATCACCCGGTTTCGCTATGATGAAGGCGGGCGGAAGATCGCGACGATCTACACCGACGGTAAAAAGGCCCTGATCGACTACGATAACGCGGGACGTGCCGCGAAAATCACCTCGTCCGACGGTCTCGTTACGGTGACGACTTACGATGCCGGCAATAGCCCGCTCGCCGTCACGCGCACGGCCCCAGGCAAATCCGCCGAGACCACGGCCTTCACCTACGATGCGCT
>JANXLP010000452.1 GCA_025355125.1 Opitutaceae bacterium
CGTCCAGGTGCATTCGTCGAAAAACGGGCGGCCTGCGAGGGTGGCGGTGGCTCTGATTTGGTTTTTTCCGGGCGCGAGGCGGACGGCGGGCCAGCGGATGATGTGATCGGCGCCGGCGGGTTTCGCGCCGAGTGACTGGCCGTTGAGGAAGACATCGGCGCGGCGGTTGGCGGTTTCGAACTGGAGACAAACTTGGCGGCCGGCCCGGGCGGGGTCAAAGGCGAGGGTGCGGCGATACCAGCCGGTGTCGCGCGCGTAGTGGCCACCTTTCATGATGTTGGCGGGGCTGCTGCCGGCGGATTTTTGCACGCCGTCCTGGCCATCGAGGGCGTTCCACGGGTGGGGCGTGTTGACCTGCGACCACGCGGTGGGGTCGAACGCGGGAGCTTCGGCGCCGGGTGTGTCGCCGTAGTGGAAGCGCCAGCCGGCGTTGAGGCTGATCTCGGTGCGGGCGGCGGCGGGGAGTGTGGTGAGCGCGAGGAAGGCGGCGGCGAGGAGGCAGGGCAGGAGGAAGGGAAGAAATCTCATGGGCCGGGGTGGGGGAAAAAAGGCAAGGCAGTGGCCCGAGAGGCGCGGAGGGTGGCTAAAACGAGAGCGAACGGCGGAGGGCGGAAGCCGTGAGGCTTTCGTGTGCGCGTCGCTGATACCGGACGAAACGCTCAGGCGTTTTGCTAAACCGGAAATTCGGGCAGGATTTGATGGAGCCTGCCCGGGCGGAAAAGGGCGGGTCGGAGACCCGCCCTGCGTGGGACAAAACTCAGAACGTATAATCGACGCTGAGCTTGGCGTTGAAGCTCTGGCCGGGGACGATGACGTTCTGACTGCGGACGGAGTAGATATATTTTTGGTTGAGCACGTTGTCCAGATTCAGGCCGTAGGAGAGGTGCTTGTTGAGGCGGTAGGTGATGTTGGAATTCACGAGCACGCGGCCGGGGACGTAGCCGAACCACACTTGGTTGGCACCGTCGGTGATGGCGCGCCGCGAGAGGGAGTTGGCGCCGACGCCGACGTTGAGACCCTTGAAGGTGCCTTCGGTGAAGCGATACAGGCCGAAGAGACTCCAGGTATTCTGGGCGATATTGTTCACCGGAATATTGTTCGTGATGATCGATTTCGTGTAGGGCTGGACGAAGGTCTTCGATTGGGGCCCGAGGACCGAGCGCGCCTTGTAGAGCGCGAAGGAACCGATGAGGTAGAGGTTGCGGGTGGCCTGGTAGGAGAGGTCACCGTCGAAGCCGCGCGAGATGACGCCGGGGACGAGGACGTTGGGATTGAGCGGGTCCTGCGGCGAGGAGGGCACGGTATTGTTCTCCTGCTTGATGTCGAAGTAGGAGACGTTGGCCGTCAGCTTCTTGTTCAGGAAGGTGGACTTCAGGCCGACTTCGGTCTGTTTGCCCTGCTTGGGCGGGAGGGGGCCGGAGACGCCGTTGACGAGGCCGACGCCGTTGAGGGCGTAGTTCTCGTTGTAGCCGTAGAAGGCGTTCAGGCCGTCGTAGATTTTATACACGGCGCCGTATTGCTTCAGGTTTTTGAAGACCACGTATTCTGGCGTGGTGATGACGCTGGTGAGGACGTTTGTGGTCGAGGCGGTGGCGCGGGTGCGGGTGACGCCGTAGGAGAGCAGCAGGCGATCGTTGAAAAACTTGGCCGTTTCCAAGACGTAGGCGCGAGCGAGCGTGCTGGTAGTCTGGGTCCAAGCGCTCTTGGCGGCGTAGTTCACGGTGACGGTGGGCGCGGTCTTGTTGAACGGGTCCCACGGGGAGGAGGTGCCGGCGTAGTTGATCTGGCCGCTGGGCTGATCGCGGACTTCGCTGCCGACGAGGAGGCTGTGGTTCACGGAGCCGGTCTTAAAGTTGAAATTCAAGTCGGTCTGGAGATCGCGGTAGCGGGTCGTCGCATCGTCGGCGGTGGTGGTGCGCGCATAGGGGCCGCCGGTGTAGGTGGCGGGGTTGACGATCCAAGTGCGGGCGCCTTCGTTCCAAGTGTTGGCGATGGATTCGAGGCGATCGGCGCGGTCGTAGGCGTTCATGGCGGCGATGCGGAGGACGACGTAGTCGTTGAGGCGCGAGGTAAAGTTGGCCCAGACGCGGTTCACGGCGTCGTGGCGCCAGTTGTAGGGCGAGTCCTCGGACGAGGAGCGCTCATAGGGGACGTTCCAAGCCTGCATGGTGCGGGGGTCCATGGGGAGGCCGTTGTAGGACGGCCAGGTGGTCTCGACGAGCATCGTCTTGAATTCGACCTTGGTGTCGGGGCTGAACTGGTAGCTCAGCGACGGCAGCAGGGTGAAACGGTGCATGTAGGTGCTGTCGTAGAAGCCGTCGGAATACTGCATGGCGGCGATGACGCGGTAGAGGAGCTTGCCGTCTTTGGTTACCGGGCCGGTGGAGTCGATGCCGGCGCGATTGGCGTCGTAGAGGCCGACTTGGGCGCTGAGGACGGTCTGCTGGACGGAGAGCGGGCTTTTGGTGATTTTGTTGACGACACCTCCGGGGGAACCGTCGGCCGCGAGGAAGATCGAGGAGGGCCCCTTGATGATTTCGAAGCGTTCGTAGATCGCGGAATCGACGGCGGACGCGGCGGGGGGCGCGAAACCGTCGTTGTAATCGCCGTCACCGGTGTAGCCGCGGATGGCGAGGCGGCCGGGGGTCCAATTGAGGGCGCCGCTCTGCGCGCCGCCGGTGTAGTTCAAAATGTCCGACAGCATGAACGGATTCACCGCCTTGATGAAGGAGTTGTTGAGCACCTTCACGGACTGGGGGAGATCGGCGATGTCCACCGCGATGCGCGTGGAGGAGAGGGAGGATTTGCCGACGAAGCTGGTGTCCTTCTCGGAGTTGATGGTGAACGTGGGCAGCTGCACGGCGGTGTCTTTGCTGGCGTCGTTGGAGGCGGGAGTATCGGTCGTCTGGGCGACGAGCGGGATGCCGGCGGTGAGGGCCGCGAGCATAGTTAGGATGTGGTAACTTGGTTTCATGGGGTTGGGAGTTTGGGTTGGGTCGGGCCGCAGTTAGCTACGCACCGATCCGATGAAAGTGTTCATTCACCGGTTGCCCGCCAGCGGTTTTAAGCTATACGGTAAAGTTCATGGCTTCATCCCACCCCACGCTCCGCAGTCTCGCGATCGAAGCCGGGGTGAGCCCGATGACGGTGTCGCTGGCGCTGCGGAACAGTCCTGAAGTATCGGCGGCTACGCGGCGGAAGTTGCAACGGCTGGCCGCCCGTCGGGGGTATCGGCCGGACCCGACGATCACCAAGCTCATGCACCACCTGCGTTCGCAGGCGCCGACGCGGTTCAAGGCGAGCATCTGTGCGCTCAAGCAGAGCTGGGCGGAAGCAATGATCTCTCCGGACAACTACCAGGTCCGGTTGGAGCGGGGTTTGCGCGAGCGGGCAGAGGCGCTCGGCTATGGGTTTGGCGTGATCGACATCGACGCCCACCCAGCGACGGGCCAGTTGCAGCGGGTGCTACTGAGCCGGGGCGTTGAGGGGTTGGTGCTGCTGCCCCTACGGCAACCGCGCGATCTGACGGACTTGCTCGATTGGCGCGTTTTTGCGACGGTCTCAGCTACGTCTTCGGTGCCGTCACCGCAGTTCCACGGCGTCCAGCCGCATCATTTTGAAAATATGCGGCGGGCCTGCATGGAACTTAAGCGTGCGGGTTTGTGCCGCATCGGGCTGGCGCTCACCCGGGAGTGGGACGAACGCGTGCACTACCGCTGGAGCGGCGGTCTGGCCTGGCAAAATCTCTTCGGTGGGACGAAGCCGGTCGCGCCGTTTATCGACGCGCAAGCCGGACCAAATATCACCTCAACTGCCTTTTTCGCGTGGATCGACTGCGAGCGCCCCGACGTGGTCCTCTGCGAGACCCACGACCGCGTGGCGTTTTCCGTCATGCTCAAGGCGCTGCCGGCGCGCCGGCGGCCAATGATCGCGACCCTGAACTGGCCCAATCCTCCGGCCAGCGCCGGGATCGACCAGCGCCCCGAGCGCATCGGCGCGGTTGCGATCGAGGTGTTGGCGGGCATGCTCACGCGTGGCGAGAAAGGTATCCCCACGCTGCCCAACACGACGATGATCGACGGATGCTGGGTGATCGGACGTTAGTGGACAGGTGCTAAATAAACGTGGCCACTCTGGCGCACGTGCCCGCGGCGCGCGCCGCAGAGTGGCGCAGTGTGGCGGTGGCTTTTGGCAGAGGCCGAGGGAGAAGGTTGCCGCGTGGCACTGGCGCGATCAATGCAGGTCAGCCCCCCTATGGATCTGAACAAATTTACCCAAATGTCGCGTCAGGCGGTCACCGACGCGCAGGCGATCGGCCGCCGCCTCAACCACAACGAAGTGGACACGTGGCACCTGCTCTCGGCCTTGCTCACCCAGGAGAACGGTCTCGTCTCCGGCATCGTCGATAAGCTCGGCCTCACCGCGAGTGCCCTTGCGTTGTCGGTGGACCGCGAGCTGGGGCGTTTGCCGAGCGTCACGGGCAGCGTCGATACTTCCAAAGTTTACGTCACGCAGGCCATGAACGACGTGCTCACGCGCGCCGAGGCCGAGGCGAAGTCGCTCAAGGATGAGTTCGTCTCCGTCGAGCATCTGCTGCTCGGCCTGCTCGATGTCGCAAAACCCGAGGCGTTGAAAAAGATTTTCCAGAGCTTCGGCCTCGACCGCGCCAAGGTGTTGAAGACGTTGAAAGAAATCCGCGGCAACCAGCGTGTGACCACCGACAACCCCGAGGCCACCTATGCCGCGCTCGAAAAATATGGCGTCGATCTCGTGGCGCAGGCGCGGAAGGGCAAAATGGACCCTGTCATCGGCCGCGATGAAGAGATTCGCCGCACCATCCGCATCCTCTCGCGCAAAACGAAAAACAACCCCGTGCTCATCGGCGAACCTGGCGTTGGTAAGACCGCGATCGTCGAGGGCCTTGCGCAGCGCATCCTCCGTGGCGACGTGCCCGAAGGCCTCAAGGACAAGATCATCTTCTCGCTCGATATGGGCTCCCTCGTCGCCGGCGCGAAATACCGCGGCGAATTTGAGGAGCGCCTGAAGGCCGTGCTCAACGAGGTGAAGGAGAGCGACGGTCGCATCATTCTCTTCATCGACGAACTCCACACCATCGTGGGCGCCGGCAAGACCGAGGGCGCGATGGACGCGGGCAATCTCCTCAAGCCCATGCTCGCGCGCGGCGAGTTGCATTGTATCGGTGCGACGACGCTCGACGAGTATCGCCAGCACATCGAGAAGGACGCCGCGCTGGAGCGCCGTTTCCAGCCTGTGGTGGTGGACCAACCGAGCGTGGAAGACGCGCTCTCGATTTTGCGCGGCATCAAGGAGCGCTTCGAGCTGCACCACGGCGTGCGTATCCAGGACAACGCGCTCGTCGCCGCCGTCACGCTTTCGAATCGCTACATCACGGATCGATTTCTGCCCGACAAGGCCATCGACCTCATGGACGAAGCGTGCGCGATGATCCGCACCGAGATGGATTCGATGCCGCAAGAGCTCGACGAGCTCACGCGCAAGGTCCTCCGCCTTGAAATCGAGGAGACTGCGCTCGCGAAGGAAAAAGACGACGCCAGCAAGCGCCGGCTCGACACGCTCCGCAAAGAACTCGCCGAGGCGCGCGAGACCGCCAAGGGCATCAAGCTCCATTGGGAAAAGGAAAAAGCCTCCGTCCAGAAGACCCGCAAACTTCGCGAGGAAATCGACGCGACGCGCATCGAGATGGAAAAAGCCGAGCGCGCCTACGACCTCAACAAGGTTGCCGAGCTGCGCCACGGCAAACTCCCGCAGATGGAGGAGGAACTGAAGCGCCTTGAAAAGAAAGGCCGCGAGCAGACCACGCTATTTAAGGAAGAAGTTTCCGAAGAAGAGATCGCCGAGGTCGTATCGAAGTGGAGCGGCGTGCCCGTGACGCGGCTCGTTGAGGGTGAGAAGGAAAAACTCCTGCGCCTCGAAGACGTGCTCCACGAGCGCGTGATCGGCCAGCACGAGGCGGTGACGCTCGTCACGGAGGCGATTCTACGTGCGCGCAGTGGCATCAAAGACCCGCGCCGGCCCGTCGGCAGTTTCCTGTTCCTCGGCCCCACGGGCGTCGGCAAAACCGAGCTCGCAAAGGCGCTCGCCGAGACACTTTTCGACACCGAAGGCGCGATGGTGCGCATCGACATGTCGGAATACATGGAGAAGCACAGCGTCTCGCGTCTCATCGGTGCGCCTCCCGGCTACGTCGGCTACGACGAGGGCGGCCAGCTCACCGAAGCCGTGCGGCGCAAGCCGTATGCCGTGATCCTCTTTGACGAAATCGAGAAGGCGCATCCCGACGTTTTCAACGTGCTGCTCCAAGTTCTCGACGACGGCCGCATCACCGATTCGCAGGGCCGCACCGTGGATTTCAAGAACACGATCATCATCATGACGTCGAACCTCGGTTCACGTTTTCTCCTCGAAGGCGTGACCGGCGACACGATTCCCGAAAGCGTGCGCGAGAGCGTGATGATGGAACTGCGCAAATCGTTCCGCCCCGAATTCCTCAACCGCATCGACGAGACGATCCTCTTCAAGCCGCTCACGCTCGATGAAATCACGAGTATTGTGGACCTGCTCCTCGCCGATCTGAACAAACGCCTCGCGGACCGCCGCGTGACCGTGACGCTCGATAAAAAAGCGAAAGACTGGGCCGCCGATAAGGGCTACGATCCCGTCTTCGGCGCGCGTCCGCTGAAGCGTTTCCTGCAACGCCACATCGAGACCCAACTCGCCCGCGCGCTTATCTCGGGCGCCGTCGCCGAGGGTGCCGAAGTGAAATTCACGGTGAAGGACGATGCGCTGACGATGAAGTGAGCCCGGCTTGGAAGTGTAGCCGGGGTCGCTGACCCCGGTTTATTACCTAATCGAAATTCACGGTGCCGGCGAAGGGCCAATCCTCTGCACGCGCCACTAACCCGGCGCGGAACGGATTCTCGCGCACGTAAACCCACTTCTCAGACCGTGATTCCCCGGAGCGCAAGAGGTGATCAAAAAACTCAGGCTGCCATAAGGGCGCAGCTTGCTCGTTGAGTTTTAAGATCTGTTTTGCCGTCCACTCCTTCCATTTTCCAATGACTGCGGAAAGCGGTTTCGCTTCATCACGCAGTGGCATCATGAAGAAATGCACATGATCCGGCATTATCACGTAGCGGCCCACTGCCCAACTGTGTCGTTCGCGCAGACCCTTCCACTCGGTCAATAAAATCTCATGCGCGGTATCGTTGGCCAACACCGGCCTGCGTGCGGCGATGCAGGTCGTGATAAAATACACCGGCTGCTGTTCCCAGATCACCGCGAGGCGCTTGAGGTGCCGCTGATCGGACATGTCGAAGACGTGAAACCGATTGCGCGGAATCTCAAGGCTGCAGAAGGCAGCAGCGCTACCTGCACCGGGGTCGGCGACCCCGGCTACACTCTACACACGGACCCAGTCTACATACGGACCCAGTCTACACACAGAGCCCGGCTACAATGGGGCTGCGGCGACAACCCGGGCGCGTTTTCTCCTTTGCGCCTCAGGGGTGATGCGTGAATCTGGGCGCGCATGTCCGCACCCATTCGCTACTACGACCGCTACACTCGCGCCCTCCAGACCGAGCAGATCTACGGTGAAGGCTGGCTGCGCTTCGCCTATGGTAACCCGCTCGGTCGCGCGGCGGTGTGGCTGCTCGCGCGGCGCGCGTGGTTTTCACAGTGGTATGGACGCAAGATGACGAAGCGCGAAAGCGCGCTCGAGATCCTGCCGTTCATCACGAAATACGGCCTCGATGTGGACGAATTCCTGAAGTCGCCCTTCGACTACAAGACCTTCAACGAGTTTTTTTACCGGGCCCTGAAGCCCGCCGCGCGCCCCATCGTGCCCGGTGACAAGGTGGCGGTTTTTCCGGCCGATGGACGCCACCTTGCGTTTCAAAACGTGGACACCGCCGATGGGTTTTACGTGAAGGGCATGAAGTTCACGCTCACCGAATTGTTAGGTGAAGCCGCGCTGCCGGAAGACCAGCGCGTGCTCGCAAAAAAATTTGCCGGCGGTGCGATGCTTATCTCGCGCCTGTGCCCGGTGGACTATCACCGGTTTCATTTCCCCGTCGGCGGCACACCCGGCGAGGCGGCGCTCATCAATGGCTGGCTCTACTCCGTGAGCCCGGTCGCGCTGCGGCACAACATTCGTTACCTCATCGAAAACAAACGTGAGCGCACGATTGTCACCGCGCCTGGCTTTGGCGAGGTGGCGATCCTTGAGGTGGGCGCGACCAACGTCGGCAGTATTGTCCAAAGCTACATTTTCGGCCGCGATGTCGTGAAAGGCGAAGAGAAGGGCCTCTTTGCTTTTGGCGGCTCCTGCGTGATCACGATCTTCCAAAAAGACCGCATCGTGTTCGACGCCGATATTCTCGCCCAGAGCGCGCAGCACATCGAGACCTACGCAAAGATGGGCGACCGGCTGGGCGTGGCACCGTGATGATCGCCGGATAATTTCCCTCTCGCGCCACTCGGGCGCAGGCGATTGAGAGGTGGGTATGGCATCGTTCACGCGGATAATTTCGCTGGTTGTGATCGGGTTCTTCATCGTGGCACGGACGACCGCCGCCACTCGCGACGAGCGGGTCTTCGCCGCCGCCGAGCGGGCCAAACCCGCCGCCATCGAGCTCCTGCAACGGCTCGTCTCCATCGACACGGGCACCGGTCACGGCCCCGGAATCGACGAGGTCGGCCGCATTGTCGCCGAGGAGCTGACCAAGCTCGGCGCCACCGTGGAGTTGGTCACCTCGGCTCCGCTACCTGGAAAAAATATCGTCGCCACCTTCACCGGCAGCGGCACGCACAGCGTGCTGCTCATCGCGCACATGGACACCGTGTGGCCCGTCGGCGAAGCGGCGAAGCGCCCGTTCCGCATCGAAGGCCAGCGCGCCTACGGCCCGGGCGTGCTCGACGACAAGAGCGGCGTCGTGGCCGGGATCTGCGCGCTCCGCGTGTTGCGGGAAATTGACTTCAAGGACTTCGGGAAAATTACCTTTCTCCTCAACACCAACGAGGAGACCGGCTCCATCGGCACGCGGCAGCTGATGCAGAATCTCGCGCGCAAGCACGAGGTCGCGCTCAACCTCGAAGCCGGCCGGCCCGGCGACAATCTCATCCTCGCGCGGAAGGGCAGCGGCGTGGTCGAACTCACCGTCAAGGGCAAGGCGGCCCACGCTGGCAACGCCCCCGAGACCGGCCGCAACGCCGCGATGGAGACCGCCCACCAGATGCTCCAACTCGCCCAACTCGGCGACAAGGCCGCGGCCACGACGATCAACTTCACCGTCGTCCAGTCCGGCGACCGCACCAACGTCATCCCCGATCTAGCCGTCGCGCGCGCCGATGTGCGGGCCTTCAGCGACGCCGAGTTTGACCGACTGGAAGAGCGCCTCGTGGCGACCGCGAAAAACAAACTGATCCCCGACTGCGAAGTGACCGTGAAACTGACGCGCGTCTTCGCGCCCTTTCTACGCAACGCCACCACCGATGCGCTGGCGGCCAAGGCGCAGCCGCTTTACGCCGAACTCGAGCGCACGCTCGGCGGCGAGGCCGTGGGTGGCGCGGCGGATAGCGGCATCACGGCCGGTGTCGGCACGCCCACGCTCGACGGCCTCGGCTTCGTCGGCGCCGGCGGGCACAGCGTCGATGAATACGTCGATCTCACGAGCATCACGCCGCGCGTTTACCTGTTGTCGCGGCTCGTGATGGAGCTGGGGGCGGGGCGCTGAGCCCCGCTTGCCGGCGGGATCGATCCTGATTTGGTGCTCGGGACAGGACTCGAACCTGCACGCCTTACGGCACGGGCTTCTAAGACCCGCATGTCTGCCATTCCATCACCCGAGCAAAAAACGCGAGCCGGAGCTTGCCGAGGGCCGGCGACGGGAGGCAAGCGGGGAAACGGGCCGAGCCGAGCGGGCACAAAGCGGTGCTGCGTTGAAACTTTGTTCGTGACCGCCGCGTCATTCTGTTCGCAACTCAAAGAGTTGCAGCCAATCCGCTTGGCTCTTTCCGGTTGCCCCGTTCGTCCTTCAAAAAAAATACCATGATCGCTCACCCCTTGCTGCGTAGCGGGTTGTTCCCCGGCTTGTTACTGCTCGGCGCGTGCGGCTTACGGGCCCAAGACGTCGCGGCCACGAACGACAGCCCGGTCGTCGCTTTGCCGGCCTACACGGTTACCGATGCCCGCGATTTGCCCCCGCCCGAATCGTGGCGACGCGCGGAAATTCCCGGCTTCGAGATTCTCTCCAACGCTTCGGACCGCGAGACCAAGCGGCTGCTCGCGGATTTTCAGTTGTTCAACCAAGCCATCGGCGTTGTGTGGCCCTCACTTGTCGGTCGCAGCCCGACGCCCGTGACGATCATTCTCTGCGGTAAGGGCGGGAAGTTTGATGCCTTCAGGCCGAAGGCTGCCGACGCCGGTCCCTCGCAGGCCATGGCCAGCCTCTTTCTCCGCAACCCCGAGCGCTCTGCCATCGTGGTGGATCTCCAGGCGCGCGAGATCGGGCTCGCGGGTCTCGACTCCCTTTTCAACCCGAGCGGAGTTGAAAACAACGGCAGCATCGAAGTGGACGCCTACAAACAACTCTACCGCGAATACGTCCACTCGCTGCTCGCGCGCACGACGCCGCGCATGGGGGCGTGGCTGGAGGAGGGGCTCGCGCAGTTGTTGATGGGCATGAAATTCAGCCCCACGTTGATCGAATTCGCCAAGCTCGAAGACCCCAACACCGTGTCAATCTCGCAGGCCAACGCCGCCGCGATCAACGCCGTGGGCGGAAGCGACGGCGAGTCGGTGCCCGCGCTCACCGCCGCCGCCGACGACCGCGATTTCAACGCCGCACTCCAGCGCACGCGGCTCATGTCGTTCCCCGAGCTTTTCGCGGTGAAGCACGACGATCCCATCGCCCGCAACTCGATCGGCAGCAAATGGGCGAAACAGTCGACCGCGTTTGTCCACATGTGCCTCTACCAGACCGGGCAGAAGTATCAAAAAGGCTTCGTGACCTTCATCACACGCACGGTGAAGGAGCCGGTGACCGAGGCGCTTTTTAAGGAATGCTTCGGCATCGGCTACAACGCCATGCTGCTCGAACTGCGCAGCTACCTCGATTTCACCAACTATAAATCGCTCGGCTGGAGTTCCAAAAAGGGCGAGGGCCTGGGCGAGTCCGCGCCGCTGGTTTTGCGCGAGGCCACGGAATCCGAAGTGGGCCGGATCAAAGGCGAGGCCCTGCTGCTGGCCGGCCTCAACGACGCCGCCCGCACCGCGTTGATCACGCCTTACACCCGCGGCGAACGCGATCCGCGCCTCCTCGCGGCGCTCGGGCTTTACGAACGCGGCGCCAATAATCCGGACCGCGCGAAGAAATTTCTCGAAGCCGCCACCACCGCCAAGGTCGTGCGTCCGCTGGCTTACTTGGAACTCGCCCGCATGCGTTACCAAGAAGCGCTGGCGGCGGGTGGCGGCGCTGAGGCACGGTTCACTTCCGCGCAGACGACTGCGATTATCGCGCCCCTGCTGGTCGCGCGCATCCAGCCGCCGCCGGTGCCGGAGACCTACGAACTCATCGGCGATACGTATGCGCGGAGCGTCGATGATCCGAAGCCCGACATCATGGGCATGCTCATCGAGGGCGTGAATCTGAATCCCAAGCGGGTCGGTCTGGTTTATCGGACGGCGCTGCTCTTCATCCGCCTCGGCGATTTCAAAGATGCGGCCACCCTCATTGAGCACGGCCTGCGTTATTCACCGCCCGGGATGGCCCAGATCCGCTTTGCCGAGCTGAAGGCGACGCTTCCTCCGGGGACACAGACGGCGCCCGCCCCGGACGCCAAGGCCAAGCCCGCGACTCCGGCCAAATCCTGAACCGGGACGCGCCACGCGTGTCCGTAGCCGTATGAGTTCACCCACTTCCACGGCTTGCGCGCGCCTCGCCCTGACAGCGCTGCTGGCGATCTCCGGCGGTTCGGCACTGCATGCGCAAAATACCGCCCCGGTCGCGGCCGAAGCGCCGATCGAGCTCCCGAAATTCGAAGTCACCGACAGCCGCGTGCTCCCGCAGCCGGAGACGTGGCGCTACGCAGCCATTCCGGGTTTTGAAGTTATCTCCAGCGTCTCTGCGCGCGAGACGACCCGCTTCGTGAAGGATTTCCTGCTGCTGCAAACGGCGCTGAACGAGATCATGCCGGGTTTCGCCAGCGCCAACGTGGTCGTCCCCACGAGTCTCATCCTCACGGGACGCAACAAGGATTTCGAGCGCTTCATCCGCACGGATCGCGGTGAGGACCGTTACCGCACCAACAGTTTGTTTTTCGACGATCCCGAGCGCGGCGCAATCATCGTGGATTTCGCGTTGTCCGAGATTCTTCGCGACGACAATACGAGGGAGGAGTCGGACCCATACCGCGGATTCTATAAGGAATATTTCCGCTATCTCATCCGCCACCAAATGGGAGGCAAGGTGCAGCCATGGTTTGAAGAGGGTCTCGTGCGGATCTTTGCGGCCATCGACGTTAATAAGAAATGGATCAACTTCGCGATGATCGGGGATGGCTTCGGCGGGGAACGTCAGGGCGATTTCAACCGCGAGCTGGCGCAGAACGCGTTGCTGCCGTTCCCGGCGTTTTTCGCCGGACCGCCCGCCGAGCGTCGCGACAATTGGGAGGCGCAGTCGTATGCGTTTGTTCACATGTGCCTCTACGGCCGCGGGCAAAAATACCAAAAGGGTTTCCTCAAGTTCATTGGACGCGTCGGCCACGAGGCGCCCACGGAGGAAGTTTTCAAAGAATGCTTCGGGATGGGCTACTACGAGATGCTCCTGGAGCTGCGCGCCTACATTGGCTTCACCGATTATAAAGCGATGCAGTTTGTCGCGAAGAAGGGCCAGGCTCTGCCCGAGCCACCCGCATTTACGATTCGCGATGCGACGGATGCGGAGTCGGGCCGGATCGTCGGTGAGGCGCTGAGATTGGGCGGTCACACCGAAGAGGCGCGGATGGCGCTCATCGCGCCCTACATCCGTGGCGAGCGCGAGGCCCGGTTGCTGGCCGCACTCGGCCTGGCCGAACGACTCGAGGGCAAGGACGACCGGGCCCGCAAATTTCTCGAAGCTGCCGCCAAGGCGAAGGTGGAACGGCCGCGCGCATACCTGGAACTCGCGCGATTGAACCTTGAAGAGGCGCGCGCGAAACCCGCGGGCGCCGATGGCCGGTTGAGCGACGCCCAGGTTACGCGCGTGCTGACGCCTTTGCTCATCGCGCGGTCGCAACGTCCCCCCATGGTCCAGGTGTATGCGCTGGCCGCCGATGTGTGGTCGCAGGCGGAGCACGGGCCGAGCCGTGAGGAATTCAATTTTGTGGTCGAGGGCGTGCAGACGTTTCCCGGCAGCCCGGGTCTCGTGTGGCGCGCGGCGTTGCTCGCCTCCCATTGGAAATTTGAAAAGGAAGCTGTGCTACTGGCGAAGCATGGTTTGAAAATCTCCCGCGATCCGGAAGAGCGTGACCGCTTCGAGCTGATCGCCCGCGCCTTCGAACGGGATAACGAGCTGGCCCCGGCTGCACCCAAGCCGGCAGAGTCGGTGCCTCCGAAAAAATCATGATCCGCAAAGCCTTTGTCATGTCCGTGCATCCTGGCCTCGAAGTGGAATACCGCCGCCGCCATTCGCCTATCTGGCCCGAGCTTGAGCAGGTGTTGAAGACGCACAGCGTCCATAACTATTCGATATTCCTCCATCCCGAGACGCGGCAGCTCTTCGGCTATGCGGAGATCGAGGATGAGGCGCAGTGGGCCGCCATTGCACAGACGGAAGTGTGCCGCCGCTGGTGGGCACACATGCGCGACATGATGCCGTGCAACCTGGACAACAGCCCGGTTTCGCTCGGACTGGACGAAGTTTTCCATCTCGCCTGAGCGAGGTCGTCCGCGTGAGGTCACACGCGTGATGATTTCCCTCCTGAGTCGCGCCGTCATCGCCGGATCGCTCCTGCTGGCGTTGGGCGTGGGCGCGGCCGAAGCGCCGGCGGCGTCGAGCGTGACGCCCAATCTTGTGGGGCAGATGGAGCGCCCGCTGCGCTACCGCCCGGAGAACGGGGCGTTCGTGATCGAGAACGGCGTGGAGTTTTTTAACCGCCCGCTCTATGGCGGTAACACGGGCTTCCGCGTGGATGCCGGTGACCGGCCTGAGTTTTCGCTCTATCTGCCCGGGCGCGGCGGAAACTTGCGGTTTGGCGTGAAGGCGGCCGTCGGCGCGAAGTGGTTGCACACGGCGGCTGCGGTGACGGCGCGCTATGTGCCCGGCGTGATGCGCTACTCGGTGCGCGATCCGTTGCTCGGTGACGGCGCGGTGCTGGAACTGGAAGTCCTCGCGCTCAACACGACCGAAGGCGTCGTCGTGCGCGCGGAGATTTCTGGTGCGACGGCGCCTGTGGAATTGATCTGGGCCTATGGCGGTGCCAACGGCCAGCGGGGTAAACGCGATGGCGACATCGGCACGGAGGCGGTGCCCATCGGCGAATATTTCCAACTCAACCCGGAGCAGTGTCGCGGCAACCGCTTCGAAATCGGCGCGGGCGAATTCACTTTGTCGAGCAAGCCCGGCCACGTGCGCGGCCTCGCATGGCCGGCTGCGACCTTTGCTGTTGCCGACGCGCGGCAATGGGCCGATCTCGCGGCGCTCTCGGCGGCGGTGGTTGCTGGAGTAGAGCCGGAGTTGCCCGTGGTCGTGGGACGTATGGCGCTGGTGAATGCGTCGCCGGTATATGTCGCGCTGCAACGTCTCGCCGATGACGCCAAACCCCCGGGCGATCTCGACACGTATGCGGCGGTTACGGCCGAGCAGCCGACGGCGAAAAAGGCCCCGCCTCCGTCCATTCCGTTGCTCCCGGCGTTTGTGGCGGCGGATTTGCCGCGAGTGGCGGCGGGGGCGGCGGCGCATTTTGAAAGCCTGCGCGGACACGTGACGATTGAAACGCCGGATGCGTTTATCAATGCCGCGGCGGGGGCCCTCAACGTCGCCGCCGAT
>JANXLP010000463.1 GCA_025355125.1 Opitutaceae bacterium
CGTCACCAACACCGAGCCCGACCCCGCGATCCTCACCCTCGCCTTTTCGCTCTCCGTCTCCCTCGCCCGCCCCGTCATCGTCCGCATCGAATCCTTCGACGCCACCGGCGCGCGCACCGGCGGCTTGACTTCGCTCGTCCACCCGGCCGCCGCCGATTTCTACCAACGCTACGCCGTCGATCTCGGCACCATGACTGCGTCTGGCCCCGGCACGTTTCAACCCCTCGCGCCTCAGGTCCAATTTAGCTTCGAAATCGCGTCCACCGTCGGCGGCGACACCTGGTCCGCCGGCGCGCACGAGCTGCGTATCGACAATCTCTACTACGCTAGCCCCGCCTATTACGTCAGCCCCACCGGCAACGATACCGCCAACTCCGGCCGCACCGCCGCCGCCGCGCTCCGCACGCCCCAGCGCGCCCTCGATCTCGCCCAGCCGGGCGACATCATCATCCTCATGGAAGGCACCTATTCGGGCGGCCTCAATTCCGTCGCCTCATTCCGCCGCGCCGGCACGCCCGCCGGCTGGATCTCCCTAAAAAATTATCCCGGGCACCGCCCCCGGCTCACCTCCAATGGCTGGAATATCGTCAACATCGCCGCCGGCTCCTCGACCGCGCCTTCCTCCCTCGTCCTCGCCTACCTCGAGGTCCGCGGCCTCCACATCCGTGGTGACGGCGACACCGTCCGCGAAAAATTTCCCGACGCCATCGGCAAGGCCGACTCCCGCTCGAATTCCAACGGCATCGTCATCGACGGCCGTTACCTGACCACCGTTCCCCACCACCTCCGCCTCGCTGACAACCTCGTCGAATACTGCCCCGCCGCCGGCCTCGGTGCCGGGGAGTCCGACTGGATCACCATCGAAAACAACATCTCCCGCTATAATTGTTGGACTAACATCTACGCCTCCTCGGGCATCAGCACCCTCGGTGCCTCCAACTTCGACGCCACCGTCGGAAATTACAAAAACCTCATTCGGAACAACGTTTCCCACCGCAACGAGAACTTCGAGAAATGGGCCTCGCAGAACAAATACTCCGACGGCAACGGCATCATCATCGACGTAAACCACAACACCGCCGCCCGCCCCGGCGGCGCCTTCCTCGGCCGCACCCTCGTCCAGGGTAATCTTTGCTACGACAATGGCGGTTCCGGCATCCACACCGTCGAGGCCGACCACGTCGATATCGTCCACAACACCGCCTACCTCAACAGCGCCTCCGTCAACCTCGAGTATTCCCAGATCTATTCCTATTCCTCCCGCGACGTCCGCATCACCAACAACATCCTCGTCGCCCCCGTCGCCAACCTCGCCGCCGGTGAGCGCCCCGAGCCCGTCAACCGCCTCTCCGGCCCCAACAACAGCGTCACCTTCTCCGGCAATATCTACTGGGGCGGCAACATCGCCCCCACCCTCGGCGCCGGCGACCTCTTCGCCGATCCGCGCTTCATCAACGCCTCGCGCGACCCCGCCGTCGCCGATTTCCGCCTCAAGCCCAACAGCCCCGCCATCGACTCCGCCCTCGTCGTCGCCTACGCCCCCCGTCGTGACCGCCTCGGCAACCTCCGCAACAAAGGCACCGCCCCCGACCGCGGCGCCTCCGAGAGCGACGCCTTCGTCGCCCCCGCCGGCAACCCCGCCGCGCGCCTCATCAACCTCTCTGTCCGCACCGCCCTCAGCTCCGGCCAGACACTCATCGCCGGCTTCGGCACCACCGGCGGCGATAAACCCCTCCTCCTCCGCGCCGTCGGCCCCGGACTCGACGCCTTTCTCACCGGTGCGATCACCGATCCGCGTATCGTCTTCTACGATTCGACCGGCACCCGCCTCGATACCAACGACGACTGGCCCGCCGCACTCGCCCCCGTTTTCGCCTCCGTCGGCGCCTTCGCACTCGCCGCCGGCAGCCGCGACGCCGCCCTCACCCGTCCCCTCGACGGCGGCGCCACCGCCCACATCACCGGCACCGCTCCCGGCATCGTCCTGCTCGAAGCCTACGACCTCGCGCCCACCTCCGCCTCGCGCCTCGCCAATCTCTCCGCCCGCCATCAGATCGGTGCCGGCGCGGGCGCCCTCATCGCCGGCTTCGTCATTTCAGGCACCGGCCCCAAGGGAGTCCTCATCCGCGGCATCGGCCCCGCCCTCACCACCCTCGGCGTCCCCGGCGCCCTCGCGGCCCCGCGTATCGAAGTCTTTTCCGGCCAAAACAAAATCGCCGACAACGACGGCTGGGGCCCCGCGCTCACTCCTGTCTTCGCCAGCGTCGGCGCCTTCGCTCTCCCCACCCGCAGCGCCGACGCCGCCCTCGCCCTAACCCTCCAGCCCGGCGCCTACACCGTTCAACTCAGCGCCGCGGACGCCCGCGCCGGCGACGGTCTCATCGAAGTTTACGAACTCCCCTGAACGCCGACTGCGCCTGCGCTTCAAGAATCGCGCTCGCAAAATACGCTTGAAACGCGAAGGCGTCCGTCTTGTCGACGCCGTGTCGGTAATAGCGCAAGAAGGCGACCAAAAGCCGGACTCTATGTTTATAAATAGATTTTTTCAGACACCCTCTCCGCTCTCTGCTCTCAGCTCCCGACCGTATTTTTCCACTTCAACAGCGTCCCGCCCTCGAACCACCTGCCTTCGAGCATTGTGACTTTCGAGGTCGCCGGAATACCCTTCTCTCTGCGTAGAACCATGCCCGCGAGCGGGTCGATCGCCGTGCGCCCGATCTCGCCTGGCAAGACGTCGATTTGGGTCACACTGAGATCGTCATGCCCGTGCAACCACCCCAACCCCAAATCCTGCGGCACCCGCACCTCCTCCGTCTTCAACCGCGCATGCAGGCCCGACGGCCATTGCCCCGCACCCACGTCGGGCTTCTCGCGCACGATCCGAGCCCAGATCGCCTCCACCGATTGATCCGGCTCGATGTAGGACGCCACCGTCTCGCCACCGCCGAAACGATGATGCCTCGTGATCGCCGCCGAGTAGCAGTGATCCACCCGCACATCCTCCGAAGACGAGATCAGCAGAGCTATCCGCCGGTGGCCGCGCTGGGGCAGCGTGCGACCGGCCAGCAGAGAATTCTCGAAGTTCCAGGTCACGGCCCCGCCGTCAGCCAGGCCATCGCCGAAATCTACGAGGCCCCGCCATCACCCGCCCAGCGGGTCTCGACGCCATCACCTCTAGAATTCCGTTTTTCACCCGCGCGTTCACGTCCACATTCTACGCCGCACCGTCACCGACCAAGCCGCGCCCTGCGGCCGATCCCGCGCCGGATCGCAGAGTCTGCCCCTGATTCCATGTCACGTTCGTGGAGAGCGTCACCGGCATCGCCGGCAGCCCCGTCTCATTCCGTTCAATGAGCGTGAGCAAGAAGTCTATCCCACCCACGCCCATGATCTGCCCGTCCTGCACGCATCCGCTCAACGGCCCCGCATGCATCGTCGCACACAGCGAGATCACGCTCACATCCTCCGGCACCCGCTGGCCCGCCGCCCGCAGCAGATCATAGACGTGGCGTTCCTCCGCATCCACGATCACATCCGGCCGGTGCCGCCCCACCCAGCGGATCAGCGTTGGTCCATCCGGCAAGTCCGGCGTCAGTAAAGCCGGCGCCGGCTTCATGCCCGGCATATGCGCGCAAGCCGTCTGAAACCCCGCCTCATAACGCCGGTCATGCGCCTCGCCAAATCGGTCGCGCACCGTCAACCCCGGCCTCCGAAATCCCAACTCGAACGCCTTCCTCGCTGCCAGCATCCCGGCTTGGTAGTGGTCGATCACCACCCGGTGCAGCATCGGCGACACCCGCGCCGAGCCCAGCCGCACCACGGAAAACCACTCCCACTTCAGGTTCAACTCAAGCTGAAGATCGCTGCTCGGCCCGATCAAAATGCCGTGAATGCCCCGCGCGCGCAGCATCTCGCTGAACCGCTCGTGCGTCATCCCCGGCTCGTGCAGCCAAAACTCGCGCGTCGCATAGCCCCGTGCGTGCGCCCGAGCCTGCGCACCGGCAAACATCTCCCGCAACATCGTGTTCGCGTGGTCCCGCCAGCCGTGCCGCACCCGCTGCGTGTCCACCAGCGCCAGCACCGGAGCACTCACACTCGCCCGCGACTTCCGCCGGCTGCGCATGTGCGCCGCCACGAAGGGGTGCGTCTGATACCCCAGTTTTTCCGCCAGCCCCCGGATGCGCGCCCGGGTCTCCTCCGCAACCAGCGGACTGTTCCGCAACGCGAGCGACACCGTCGAGGTGGACACTCCCGCCCGCTGCGCCACCTCCCGCATGGTCGAAACCGGACTTTTCATCGAACGATATGAAATTCCTGCGACTTCCCCTGTCAACCGACGTCGCCCATGACCATTCCCGCACCCAAACCTGCGCCTCACCCCCGGCGGCTACACGACTGCACCCCTTGCGTCGTCTTCGTCGGCGGTCGGCATCTACCTATGAACCCACGATCCACCCGCGCCCACCTGCGCCGCCTCGCCCTGCTCCCCGTCCTTCTCGCCCTGGCCGCCACCGCTGGCGCCCAGACTGCTCCCGCCCCCTCCGCCGGCACCCCCGCCAAGGACGAAGCCGTCATTCTCTCCCCCTTCACCGTAAATACGGAAAAGGACAACGGCTACATCGCCGCCGACTCCCTCATGGGCGGCCGCCTTGCCACTCCTCTTCTCAAGACTCCGAGCGACATCACCGTCCTCACCCGCGACTTCCTCGACGACGTCGGCGCCACCGACTACCTCCAAGCGTCCTCCTACCTGACGAACACCTACGTCACACTCCCTGCCGGCCAGGACTTCGGCTCGCAAAACAATTTCCGCGGCCTCGGCGGCGGCTTCCCGACCCGGAATTATTTCAAATATAATAACGTCATCGACTTTTTTAACGTCGAACGCGTCGAGAGCGCCCGCGGCCCCAACGCCATTCTCTTCGGCGACGGCATCGTCGGCGGCGTCATCAACACCGTCACCAAACAGGCCAAGCTCGGTCGCACCATCCGCCAGGCCACCGTCCGCGTGGACTCGGAAGGCTCGCTCCGCGGCTCCGTCGATTTCAACCAGTCCATCGGACGCGACGCCGCCATCCGCATAAACCTCCTTAAAGATAGCGACCGTAACTGGGTCGATACCTACTGGAAAAATCACGTCGCCGCCCACCTCGCCGCCACCTACCGCCCTTGGAAAGGCGACGAACTCCGCATCGAAATCGAGACCGGCGATATGAAACAAAATACGCCCGGCAAAACTTCGCCGACAGCGTCTCCCTGTGGAACGGCGTGCCTTTCACCGGCCCCACGACCACCTTTCCCGTCGGCTCCTCCGGCGTCGGCCGCTACACCACCGACCGCCCCACCTACATCAAGGGCATCGGCATCGTGAACCTCTTGAATTTCGGCACCAGCGCCGGCAGCAACTTCGCGATCGATCCCAGCAAGAGCGCCTATGTGAGCAATCTGCCAAACATCGCCCGCAACCTCAGCCTCCAGCCCTCCAACGCCTACGGCGACACCCGCCGCCACATCCTCGGCGCCTACTACCAGCACGAATGGACGCCCCGCCTTTTCTCCGAAGCCGCTATCCAATACGCCGGCTACAAACGCTACACGTATAACGCCAGTTACGGCACGCTCCAGACCGACATCAACACCGTCCTCCCCAGCGGCGCCGTCAACCCCAACTACGGCAAGATCAATGCCGACGTCGCGCCCACCACCACCGACCAGGACAACCGCCACTACGACTCCCGTTTCGTGACGGCCTATGAGCTCCCCATCACCTGGTGGAAGCAGACCCTGAACGCCATGGCCAGCCGCCGCGTCGAGACGTTCTACGCCCTTGATCGCCGCCCCATGCGCACCAACTCCGCGACCCCGCTCCTCACCGCCGGCGCCAACCAATACGTCGTGCGGCAATATCTCGGCGACTCCGACAGAGCCATTCCGTTTCTCCCCGCCGACGACGCCACCTACACATGGGAGCGCATTCCGACCCGCCTCCGCAGTCAGCGCCAGCAGCTCGACACCCTCCAGCTCGCCACCGTGGCCAACATTTGGCAGGAGCGTATCACCTTCGTCGGTGGCTACCGTCACGACTCCTACGCCAGCCGCGAATTCGCCATTGGCACCTTCAGCCCCGTCACCGGTCGGCCCGCCACGCAGGCCACTCTCGTGAAGGAACTCAAAGCCAATGTCTTTTCCAGCGGCGTCACCTTCTTCCCCATCCCGCAGGTCGGCGTTTACGCCAACGTCTCGCAGACCTTCAATCCCATCGGCGCCGGCGACCCCTCGCTCTACCTGAAGCAGTTTGGTCAGACCGACGGTCTCGGCTACTCCGGCGGCCTCCGTTTCAAACTATTCGACGGCAAGATCGTCGGCTCCCTCGGCTATTACGACACCACCGAGCAAGGCCGCGTCACCGGCTATTCCTCCACGGAAATCAACCGCATCTGGACCAACATCAACCGCGTGGACCACACCTTCCCCACCGCCTACCGCGACACCTCCGACATCAACAGCAAGGGCTGGGAACTTGAGGCCGTAGCCAACGTGACGAAGAACTTCCGCGTCCGCGGCAGCATCGGCACGCCCAAGACCAAACAGTCCAACGCCCTCCCCGACACCATCGCCTACTTCAACGAAAATCTCCCTGTCTGGCAGGCCGCTTTGACCGATCCGCTCACGACCAACGTCACCCAGATCAACGCCGATATCGCCACCCTCCGCACCCGCATCCAAGCGGGTAACGAAGGCCGCGCGCTCAACAATCAGGCCGATTTCAACGGCAACATCTTCGGCAACTACTCCGTCACCTCGGGTCCGCTGGACAAACTCACCCTCGGCGGCGGCGTATCCGTCGTCGGTCGCCGCATCATCGGCAACCAGATCACCAACGCCTTCGACTACATCAAGGCGCCCGCCTACTACACCGCGACCGCGACGATTGGCTACACCGTGAAAGCCTACGGCCGCAACGTGCGCCTCCAGCTCAACGTCAACAACCTGCTCGATTACAACAAGCCGTTCTACACAAGTGTCCGCGGCCTCAGCGGCAAAAACTACCGCGACGCCTTCTACTACTTCGAACCTCGCAAATTCCTCCTCAGCGCGACCATCGACCTCTGATCGCGTTTCGCTTTTCCCACGAGCCCGTCCCATCGCGGACGGGCTTTTTCTTACCTCCCGCCCGTTCCCCTACCGTTTCACCCTATGAGCTCATACCAACATCAGTTGAGTTTTTGACTTAAAGTAGCCGCGAGCGTGAGCGAGTGGTGGTTCGCTATCGTCTAGATATCACCAGACGTTGGCATCACGGCTCCTCCCCCTGTTCGCCACCCTCGCCTTGAGTTCGCTCCCCCTCACCGCCGAGCCACTGTTTCCCCAGGCACCCGGCATGGTCTCCTACACCTACCGCGACCAGCTCAAGCAAGACCTCACCGGCACGCTCGATACGATCCGCGCCCTCGGCATCACCGATATGGAATTCTCCAACCTCTTCGGCAAAACCGCCGCCGAGATCCGCGGTGCCCTCGACACCCGCGGCATGGTCTGCTCCTCCTTCGTAAGCGTTCAACTTTGACAGGGGGACGCGACGGGAGAGAACAGCTAAACTTGGCGGATGGAATCAGACAGCGACGGCGGGGATCGGAACGTTCGCGGTGGCGTTCGCGCTCGCAGTAGCGGCGGC
>JANXLP010000472.1 GCA_025355125.1 Opitutaceae bacterium
TTTCGCCGTCGAGACGGACGGCGTAGATCCCTTTGTTGGGACCTTTGGCGGTGTAACCGCCGAGGAAAATGAGATGCGAGGAAGCCATGGCAAAGGAGAGACCGGGGAGGAAAAAGAGAGCGAGCAAACGGGCGGGAAAAATCCGGCGCGGGAAAAACGGGGAGGGCTTCATGGGGAATCGGCGCCGGGCGGCCGCGGAAACGGCGGCTGCGATTGCACGAGCGCTTCGGGTTTGGGCACCGTGTGTTCGCCGGCGAGGGCAGACCTGAAGTGACGTCGGCACATCGCGATATAGCGATCGTTGCCGCCGATTTCGACCTGGGCACCTTCCTTCACGGCGTGGCCGGCGGCATCAACCCGTAGATTCATCGTGGCCTTGCGACCGCAGTGGCAGATGGTTTTTAGCTCGGTGAGATCGTCGGCGAGGGCGAGGAGGGCGCCGCTGCCGGGGAAGAGTTGCGCCTGAAAATCGGTGCGGAGGCCGTAGCAGAGGACGGGGATGTCGAGGGTGTCGGCGACGTCGGTGAGTTGCTCGACTTGGGCGCGGGTGAGGAACTGGGCTTCATCGACGAGGACGCAGGCGACGGGGGCGGATGCGTGTTCGTGGCGGACGCGGTTGAGAATGTTATCGGTGGGCGAGAGGACTTCGGCGGGGGACTCGAGGCCGATGCGGGAGCGGACGCGGCCGAGGCCGGAGCGGGTATCGATGGTGGGGACGAAGACGAGGGTGCGCATCCCGCGTTCCTGATAATTGTAACTCGACTGGAGGAGGACGGTGGATTTCCCGGCGTTCATCGCCGAGTAGTAGAAGTAGAGTTTGGCCATGGAGGGAGCAGCGAGTGCGAGGGGCGGACGCGAAAAGAGAGGGAACGCCACGGATGAGTGGCGCGGGGCGCAGGGGCGGTTTAGCCGAGGGAAAACGGGCTGCGCGTGCGTTCCAGTTGGAGGCGCTCCATCTCGCCGGCGAGGTAGCGGGCGGAGAGTTCGGCGAGGACTTCATCGACGTCGCGCGGCTTGACGTAGTATTTGAGGGCGTGGGCGCGGAGCTGTTGCCAGTAGCCTTCGAGGTAAGACTGGCGGGTGTGGAGGCTGGCGGCGCGCGTCTTCTCGGCCTGGATCAGGAGATCGTTTTTTCCGGCGGTGCAGAAGCCGCGGGCTTCGACTTCGGCGGCCTCGATCTCGGCGGCGCATTTGACGGGACTGAGCGCGAACGTCCGGTCCACCCACGTGGAGGAACGGAAGGCGGGGAGTGCGGGGAGGCGGGTGCCGGGCGGAAGTTTTCCCTCACCGACGCGAGCGGCTTCTTCGGTGATCAGGTCCACTTTGGAGGCTTCGGCGTGGAGGTAGGCAGCGGCGGAGCGGAAGACCGAGATGGCGTGCATACTCTGGCTGCGATTGAGGTCGGGCTTGGCGGCGGAGCGGAGGTCGCGGGCGAAGGCGAGGGCGTGCTCGCCGAGGGCGCCGACGGCGTTTTGCCAACGGTCCACGAGGGCGGAGATCTGGTTGAACAGCTGGTGGTCGGGATTGACGATGCTGAGGTAGTCGTTGAGCGCGTCTTGCAGCTTGCTCTGCAACCACTGGTCGAGGCGCTCGACATCGGTGAGTTTGGCGCGAATTTCCGTCTCGGAATGAAGCACGGAGTTGAGCGAGGTCTCGTAGGTTTCACGGCTCTTTTTTGACGCCAACAGCCCGAAGGGTGGGCGGGTGGTCATGATCTGCTCTTTCTCGCTCTCGATGCGCGTCAGCTCCTGTGTGAGGGATTGGCGGCACAGATACACGTAGGCCTCGTCGCGGAGGCATGCGATGGTATCGGCGGAGAGTTGGGCGGATTCAGACACGGGCGTGAAGAATTATAGAAAATCCAACGCCAGCAAAGTGGAATATTGCCCGAGCGAAGATTTAAAAAGGAACCTCGGCGCACGCGCGGCGAGTGAGGGCCGGCATCGAAGGACGGGAATTTCAATCGGTCGCCTCGGTCTCGGGCAGCCAGCAGGCGCAAAGGGCGGCGGCGGCGGCGATGGTGCTGACCCAGAGGAGGGCGCCGCGGAATTCACCGACGGGGGCGAGGAGGCCGAAGACGATGGCGGCGACGGCGGCGGCGATGCGGCCGATGTTGTAGCAGAAGCCGGCGCCGGTGGTGCGGAGGAGCGTCGGAAAGAGCGGCGGCAAATACATCGTGAAGAGGCCGAAGACGCCGCCGAAGAATCCGCCGATGGGTAGCCAGAACCAGGCGAGTGCCGCGAATTCGCGGGGCACGATGAAGGCGCCGGCCATGGCGGAGCCGAGCCCGAGGAACATGATGGCGATGGAGCGGCGATAGCCGAGGCGGAGGGCGAGCCAGCCGGCGCCGAAGTTGCCGAGGATGGAGGCGAAGTTGAAGGCGAAGAAGGCGGCGGAGACGAGGCCGGTGATCTCGGCGGCGGGTGTGCCGGCATCGGTGAGGACCTTTCGGAGGTGTTGCGTCTGCCAGAAGAGGAAGAGCCACCACGCGGAGAGGCCGAGGGCGCAGACGAGGGTGGTGCGGAGTGTGACGGAGAGGACGGAGCCGCGGAAGAGTTCGATGGCACCGGGCTTTTTCTGCACGGCGGTGCCGGCTTTTTGCCAGGCATCGGGCTCGGGGACGTGGCGGCGGATCCAGAACACCATGATCGCGGGGAGGACGCCGACGAGGAACACCCAGCGCTCGGAGCCGGCGGGAGTATAGCTCATGAGGAGGCCGACGAAGACCGCGCCGCCGAGGACGCCGAGGTTCACGCCGGTCTGGAGGACGGCGGCCATCCAGGGGCGCCAGGCCTTGGGCCAGGTTTCGGAGAGGAGGGAGGCGCCGACGGCCCATTCGCCGCCGATGCCGAGGGCGGCGATGAAGCGGAAGATCATGAGCTGCCACCACGTCTCGGCGAAGGAACAGAGGCCGGTGCAGACGGCGTAGGTGATGATGGTGAGGGCGAGGGAACGGCTGCGGCCGATGAGATCGCCGAGACGGCCGAAGAACGCGCCACCAAGGGCCCAGCCGATCAAAAACGCGGCCTGAATGTAGGCGCTTTTTTCTTTGATCTCGGGGTTGGCGGGATTGGTCGTGTGCAGGAGCTGCATCACGAGGGGGAGGGCGACGAGGGTGTAGAGATGGAGTTCGAGACCATCGAAGAACCAGCCGAGCCAGGCGGCGATGCCGGATTTCCACTGGCGGGGGGAGAGTTCGCGGAGGTGGGTGGCTTCGCGGGGCGCGGGCGCAGCGGGGGTAAGCGGAGTCATGGGGTGGCGCGAGTGCGTCACGGGCGGGGCGGGCGCTCAAGCCAAATGGCGGCGCATGACGCGGGGCTTGCTTCAGACCGGCGCGCGGCAAGCGTGCGGGGACTATGACGATGTTAAATGAGGTGCGTCGGACGGGGCGGGTTGGGGGAATTTTGACCGTGCTGCTCGCGCTCGTTGGGCTGGCGACGGCGTCGGCGCGGGGCGAAGAACTCGTGATGACGGACACGACGTGGCGCGGGTTTAAGCGCATCGATTTTGTGGTGAGCGGCCGGCCGGCGCTGTTGGTGGTGCCGAAGACGGCGGCGCCGGGGAAGCCGTGGATCTGGCGCACGGAGTTTTTTG
>JANXLP010000476.1 GCA_025355125.1 Opitutaceae bacterium
ACGCCAAGTGGATCACCGACTTCGATGTGACCTACCGCCTCACGAAGCAGTTCACGATCTCGGTCGGTGCGAACAATCTGTTCAACATCTACCCGACGGAGAACATCCGCTCGAGGGTGGTGAACGGCGTCGCCTACACGGGCAGCGACAACGTCGGTATCTTCCCCTACAGCGGCATCTCGCCCTTCGGTTTCAACGGCACCTACTACTACACGAAGATCGCCTATAAATTCTAAAGGCGGACTGCTACGTCTTTAGTTTTTGGATTTTCTGAATTCGGCGCGGAGCCTCTTCGGCTCCGCGCCTTTTTGTGTGCGGATGGGATCGTGCGGTCACGCGGGTCGCGCGCTCCGCCGCGCGGCCTGGTCGCTCGGCATTTCCTGCGTTACGGGTCACAGGCGTGCCTTGGCCGTGCGCGGAGCGCCCGGACCACCTCGACCCGGACCACCTCGACCCCGGCCCACCTCCAGTCCGGCCGAGCCCGACTCGCTTCCGCGATTAAAGTCCGGCGGCGCTGGCCGCTACGGTTGCGTCTTTCTATGATTTTCCCGTCGGCTGCGCGCTCGCTTACGACGTGCTTTCGCCCACCGCGAATTTCACCTTCAACATCCTCGCCAACCGCGATGCGTTTCAGCAGCTCGCGGATGAGGGCATCTGCCTCACGCCCGATGTTCCGATCGGCGAGCGCACTGCCACTTCCAAAGGCAACCGCGTCTTCCGTGTTGAGGCGCCCGCCGGGCCGTTCGAGGTCGTGTATGACGCGCACGTTGAAGTGCCCCGTCCCGCCCGTGCCCGCCGAGGTGCGCGCCGATAATCCCGGCCGCCTGCCGCTTTCGATTCTCACCTACGTGCTCCCCAGCCGCTACTGCGAGAGCGACCGTTTCACGCAGCTCGCGCGGGATTTTTTTGGTAAAATCCCCCAACGTGCCGAGCAGGTGCGGGAGATCTGCCGCTGGGTGGACAGCGCACTCGTCTACACGCCACGGGCGACCGACTTTCATGCCTCGGCCTGGGATGCCTGGCAGTTGAGAAAAGGCGTGCGCCGCGATTTCACGCACCTCGCCATCGCGCTCTGCCGGGCGCTCTCGATTCCGGCGCGCTATGTGGGCGGTTACGCGGTCGGTTTGGAGCCGATGGATTTCCATGCCTGTTTCGAGGCCTACATCGGCGGGCAGTGGTAGCGCTTCGATCCGGCCGATGGCATCGCGCCCGACCACATCGTGGTGATTGCGCGCGGTCGCGACGCGGCCAACGCCTCCCTGACGACGATCTTTGGCAAAGTGCAGGTGGGGCCGGTCAGAGTCGTTTGCACGCTGGCTTGAGCCGCCCCTGTTGACCAGGGCGGCGCGGGGCCGGCCCTGCCCTGCGGTCGGAGTGGTTCCCGGCACCGGCCAATCTCGCCGAATTTTTACCGCATCAGCTCGGAAATGAGATTGCTGACTCCCGACGGGCCATGAAACTGCGGGGCAACATGGCCTTGTTGTCCTCAGGTTCCGCCAGCGTCCCGTCCCGTGCTCAGGAAACCAAGAAAGGCGGGACGAGCATCAAGGCCGCGCAGGCGATGGCCAAGCAGAAGAGCCTCGAAAAGCGCGCCAAGAAATACAAATTGCCTCTCGGTGAACTCGCTCTTTTCACGCAGCAGCTCGCCTCATTGCTCGTAGCCGGTCTGCCGCTGGTGCAATGCCTTGAAGCGCTCCAAGATCAGACGGAGGACCAGGTTTTCCGCATTGTGATTCGCGATGTGCGTCTCGATATCTCGGCCGGTAATTCGTTCTCGTCGGCGGTTAAGAAATTCCCCGGCACGTTTCCCAATCTCTTCACCTCGATGGTGGAAGCCGGTGAAGCCAGCGGCGGTCTCGCCGAGATTTTGGGCAAGGTGGCCGGCTACTTCGAGGCCACGGTAAAGCTGACCAAGAAGGTCAAATCCGCGATGACCTACCCGATCGCCGTCATCGGCCTCGCGGTGGCGCTGGTCAACGTCCTGCTCATCTTCGTCATCCCGGTGTTCGCCGACATGTTCAAGGACTTCGGCGCCAAGTTGCCCGCGCCGACGCAGTTCCTGATCGATCTGAGTAATTTCCTGAAGGCCTACTTTTTCTACCTCGTGGCCGCAGCTTACGGCGTTTACTGGGGCGTCGGAAAGTTCGTCGCCACTCCGAAGGGGCGCCGCGTCAAAGATCAGTTTCTCGTCAAGGCGCCCATCTTCGGCAACCTGATCCACAAGATCACCCTCTCCCGTTTCTGTCGCACCTATGCGACGCTCATCCGCTCGGGTGTGCCGATCCTGCGCACGCTCGAAATCGTGGCCTCGGCCAGTAACAAAGTGCAGATCGAGGATGCCTGCGCTGAGGTCGCCAAACACGTCAGCCAAGGCGGACAGGTGTCGGAGGTTCTCGCTTCCAACGAGTTCTTCCCGCCGATGATGAAGCATATGGTGAAGGCCGGTGAAGCCACCGGTAACGTGGACGGCATGATGAATAAAATCGCCGATTTCTACGACGTCGAATGCGAGGCCACGGTCTCCGCCCTCACCTCGCTCATCGAGCCTATCCTCATCGTGTTCCTCGGGGTGGTGGTCGGCGGCATCGTCATGGCGATGTTCCTGCCCATCTTCCAACTCGGCGCCGTCGCCGGCGGCCTGCAGTAGCCGGCAATCACCGCCGCGCGCCCTTTCGCGTGGCGGCGGATTGACTTCCCGCGCCCCGCTTTGGAGCGTGAAGCTTAATTTTCATGCCTTCCGTCCTCATCGTTGACGACCTCATCTCCATTCACGAGATGCTGGAAGCCGTCATTCAACCCAGCGGTTTCTCCACCGTCTTCGCGACCGATGGCGAGAAGGCGCTCGTGCGTTACAAGGGGGAGAAGTTCGATCTCGTGCTGGCCGACATCGACATGAAGCCGATGGACGGCATCACGCTCCTCAAGCAACTGAAGCTCTACGACCCCAACTGCGTCGTCATCATCATGACCGCCTACGCCAGCACGGAGAGTGCGGTGCAGGCCCTCAAGTTTGGTGCCTTCGACTACCTCCAGAAACCGTTCCGCGTCGATGAACTGATCGCCACGCTCAAGCGCGGCATCGAGTTCAAGAATTTCCAGGCTCAGCGCGCCACCGTCGGCTTCGCGCCCGGTGCCAAAGCTGATGACATCGCCAGCCGCCTCGTGGGCAGCAGTCCCGCGCTCAAGAAACTCATCCAGCAGGTCAAAAAACTCGCCACCGTGCGCACGCCCGTGCTGCTCATCGGTGAGAACGGCACCGGTAAGACCGCCGTCGCCGAGATCCTCCACGGCGCCAATGCCACCGACGCGCCGCTCGTCCGCATCGATTGTGCGCTCAGCTCGGAGACTAATCTCCGCGACGGCCTCCTCGGTCAAAACGGCGAGGGCGGCACCTGGGTGAAACAGGCCAAAGGCGGCACGCTCTTCCTCCAGCACCTTCAGTGTCTCTCGCTTCCCGTGCAGCAGGAACTCGTCAGCGTCCTGCGCAACACCGCGCACGGATTCCGCCTCATCTGCACCACCGCCGAAGACCTCGAAGCGCTGACCGACGAGGGCAAATTTCACGACGAACTTTTTTACCGCGTGGCCTCGCTGCCCGCGCAGTTGCCCCCGCTCCGCGATCGTAAGGAAGACATCCCGCTGCTCGTGAAAAGCTACACGGGCCAGGCGACCAATCCCCACTTCGACGCCAATCTCGTCGAGTTTACGGACGACGCGCTCGCGACCCTCGGCGCCTATCACTGGCCGGGCAATCTGACCGAACTCTTCCAAGTCGTTTCCAAGATCGCCGCGACGACCGAGTCGCGGGTCGTCACTTCGCAGCAGCTTCCGATGCGCCTGCGCGAGCTCAAGGATTGGCCCAAGCTTACTGACTACTTGGCCGGCCAGCAGCGCCAATACATCGACATGGTTTTACGCGCCTGCCGCGGCGACACGGGCCTCGCCGCCCGGGTGCTCGGCACCGATGTGCCGACGTCAGAGTAGCTGGGCCGCGCGCTCAGCGAATCCAGAGCACGGGCTGACGCACCGGCAGATTGCGCCGCACTTCTTCAACCGTCGGATCGGCTTCGAGTTTTTTCCAGATTGCGACCCAGTCCTCGCGCCCCGCGGCGAGCGCGCCGAAAATCAGCGCCGGCTGGCGCACGGGCCAGTCGTTCCAATACATCACGTCGGGCTTGATCGCGTCCGTGTCGTTTGATTCCGCCTGCGCCGCCGTCGGGCTTGCGGGTTTACGCACGGTTTTCAGCCAAACGTTTTTGTCGGCGATGAACGGCGCGAGAAACTCTACGCCACGCACCAGGCTGCGACCGTCGGCGAGTTTGAAATTCATGAGATCGTCGCTGGGCGAGGAGAGGGCGACGGCGAGCGCGGCCATCACATCGAGGTTGAAGAGCGAGTAGCCGTAGGGCTTCGTGCGCGCGAGTTCTTGGGGGAAACTGCCATCGGTGGCCATCTGACTGGGCAGGTGAACTTCCGTGAGACGTTTTCGGCATTCGGCGAGCACGGCCTGATCGCCGACCAGCCGCGCGAAACAGGCGGCCTGCAACGTCCAGCACGTGCCGTGGTTGTTCTTAGCGTTGCTCTCATCGACGCCGTAGGGATGCGTGCGAATCCATGTCAGATAGTCGCGGAACCAGCCGGTGACGGCGGCATCCTCGGTTTTGGACAACGCCTTCGATCCGCGCAGCGCCTCGACGCCGAGCGCGACCTCCGCGAGATGCACCGTGTCGATCACGCCAATACTGCGCCCCGTGCTGCGGCCCTTGATGGCCTGCGAGTAGAGCAGGTTGGGATTCATCTTCGTCGCGGGATCGAAGAACCACGCGTGCAAGTGCCGCACGGCCGCGGCGGCGTAGCGCTCATCATGCGTGACTTTGTAGGTCGCGCTCAGACTGCCGAAGTCGCGGACAAAGCTCAGGAGCAACTGCCGGTGCGCGACGAAATTATCGGGGTTGGTGAGCCCGTCGCGTTGGATGTAGGGCGCGTCCGGATTCTTCGGGTCCGGCCACCAATAATCGCCCTCGGAGGAAAAATCATTGAGCCCGCCGGCGCTGCGCGGATTGCGCGCCGCGACGAGGGTCTTGGGCTCGGCTTTGAGCGAGGTCTCGGCGGCCTGGACGAGCCGGGGGCGCTCCGTTGAGGCGAGGTCGAAGTGTGGTAGGGCGAGGAGAGCGAGAAACGTGAGCATTTTTCAGGGGTATTTGATACAGCCATGAGGCGGGAAACGGGGCTCAGCAAGGGCTTCCGCGCTTGTATCGTTGACCCACTCAGACCCGCTCACGCTTTCCCGCTTGCCGCGCGTTTCTGTGCGCTCAACCCTCGCCGAAATCTACGCTCATGCCCAAACGCCCTGATCTGAAATCCATCCTCATCATCGGTGCCGGCCCGATCGTCATCGGGCAGGCTTGCGAGTTCGATTATTCTGGCACCCAAGCGTGCAAGGCCCTGCGCGAAGAGGGTTACCGCGTCATCCTTGTGAACTCTAATCCGGCCACGATCATGACCGATCCGGAGTTCGCCGACGTCACCTACATCGAGCCGCTCAACCTCGAGATGCTCGAAAAGATCATCATCGCCGAGCGCCCCTCCGCCCTCCTGCCCACGCTCGGTGGCCAGACGGCGTTGAACCTTTCGATGGAGCTCAACAAGGCCGGCATCCTCGCCAAATACGGCGTCGAGATGATCGGTGCGAAACCCGACGCGATCAACAAGGGCGAGGACCGCGAGCTCTTCAAACAGTGCATGATCAAGATCGGCCTCGACGTCGCGAAATCGCGCACCGTGAAAAATATGGCTGAAGCCCGCGACGCCGCGGATTTCCTCGGCGCGTTTCCCCTGATCATCCGTCCGTCTTTCACGCTGGGCGGCAGCGGCGGCGGTATCGCTTACAACAAGGAAGAATTCGAGGGCATCTGCGCCAACGGTCTCGATCTCTCGCCGGTCCACGAGGTGCTCGTCGAAGAGTGTCTCCTTGGCTGGAAGGAATACGAGATGGAGGTCATGCGTGACCACAAGGATCAGTGCGTGGTCATCTGCTCGATTGAGAATTTTGACCCGATGGGCGTGCATACGGGCGACTCCATCACGGTCGCTCCGGCGATGACGCTCACGGATAAAGAATACCAAGTGATGCGCGACGCGTCCTTCGCCGTCATCCGCGAGATCGGCGTCGAGACCGGCGGTTCCAACATCCAGTTCTCCGTCGATCCCGAGACCGGCCGCATGGTCGTCATCGAGATGAACCCGCGCGTCTCGCGCTCCTCCGCCCTCGCATCAAAGGCCACCGGTTTCCCCATCGCCAAGATCGCCGCGAAGCTCGCCGTCGGCTACACGCTCGACGAGTTACGCAACGATATCACGCGCGTCACGCCCGCGAGCTTCGAGCCGACGATCGATTACGTCGTCACGAAGATCCCTCGTTTCACCTTCGAGAAGTTCCTCGGCGCCGACACGACGCTCACCTCCGCGATGAAGTCGGTCGGCGAGGCCATGGCCATCGGCCGCACGTTCAAGGAATCTATGCAGAAATGTCTGCGCTCGCTCGAAGTCGGCGCCCGCGGTTTCGGCGGCGGCGGTAAATTCGGCGGCGACGAGATTCTCGACGAGAAGACCATCAACGCAAAGCTCGGCACGCCTAACTCAGAGCGCATCTTTTATCTGCGCCACGCCTTCCGCGCCGGCTACAGCGTCGAGCGCATTTTTGATCTCACGAAAATCGATCCGTGGTTCCTCCATCAGCTCCGCGAGATCTACGAGATGGAATTGGATCTGCAGAAGCAGACGCTCGCGACCATCGACGTTACGTCGCTCCGCCGCGCGAAACAGTTCGGCTTCGCCGACGCCCAGCTCGCCCACATCTTCAAGACCGACCTCAACGCCGTCCGCGCCCACCGCAAGCAGGCCGGCGTCAATACGACCTACCGCCTCGTCGATACGTGCGCCGCTGAGTT
>JANXLP010000533.1 GCA_025355125.1 Opitutaceae bacterium
CTTCTCCGAAATCGTCGGCGAAGCGTTTGCTGTTGGGATAGCGGCCGACGACGCCCTGATAGGACTCGAAGGCCTTAAAGTATTCCCGGCGGCCAAGGCGGAGTTTCGCGGAACGGTAGAGAGCCTCGGGGGCGTAGATGGAATTGGGGTATTTCTTGGAGACTTTTCCGTAGGAGCTGAGGGCGGAGCCGACGCTGCCTTTTTCCTCGGCTTCACGGGCCTTGTTCATCAGGTCCAGGGCGTTGCGGCCCTCGGTGCCGACGAGGCCGGAGAGCGCGCCACCATCGACGCGCCAGCCGGTGCCTGGGGTCCAGACGAGGTCGGCCGCAAGACGGGCGGGGAGGGAGAAAAAGACGGCCGCGAGCGTGAGCGCGAGGACTGGCAGGCGGCGGAGAAAAAGGTTCGGCATGACGGCGTAAATCACCAGCGAAGCAGGGCGCTACCGTAGGTCAAGCCCGCCCCAAAAGCGACGAGCAGAGTGAGGTCTCCGGACTTAATCCGGCCGGAGCGGCGGGCTTCATCGAGAGCGATGGGAATGGAGGCGGCGGAGGTGTTGCCGTAGCGGTCGAGGTTCACAAAGAAGCGCTCCATGGGGAGCTCAAGGTATTGGGCGATAGCCTCAATAATGCGAAGGTTGGCCTGGTGGGGGATCACGAGGGCAATCTGATTCGCGGGAATGGAGTGTTGTTCCAAAATATCCCGGGCGGCTTCCTCCATGCCGCGGACCGCGTATTTGAAGACTTCTTTGCCCTTCATCTTGATGAAGTGATCGCGGTTGACGAGCGATGCGGTGGTGGCGGGGGCGTTGCTGCCACCGCCAGGAATAAAAAGCATATCCACGCAATCGCCATAGGCACCGAGCTTCGTGCCGATGAGGCCGATGTTGGGCTGGTCGCTGGCGCCGATCACGGCGGCTCCGGCGCCGTCACCGAAGAGGACGCAGGTGGTGCGATCACTCCAATCGACGATAGCGGAGAGTTTTTCCACGCCGATGACGAGGGCGTGACGGTAGCGGCCGGAGCCGATCATCGCGCAGGCGGTGTCGAGGGCGTAAATAAAACCCGAGCAGGCGGCGTTGAGATCGAAGCAGGCGGTGGCGGTGGAGAGGCCGAGCTTGTGCTGGATGATACACGCTGTGGCGGGCATCGGCAGGTCGGGCGTGATGGTGGCGACGATGAGCAGGTCGATGTCGGCCAGGGTAAGTTTGGCGTCGGCGATGGCGCGCTGGGCGGCATGGACGGCCATGTCGGAAGCCTGTTCACCGGGGGCGGCGATATGGCGTTCGAGGATGCCGCTGCGGGTGCGAATCCACTCGTCGGAAGTGTCGATGGTGAGGGCGAGCTCGGCGTTGGTGAGGACACGGGCCGGGGCGTAGGAGCCGGTGCCGAGAATGACGGTGGAGCGAGGGGAAGACATGCGGGCGCGGGCGGGCGTTCTCAGATCGTGGCTTCGGGGAGCGGCGCGGAGAGCAGCTCGTTGGCGCGGGCGATGTCGGCTTCGATACGGTGATTCATATCGGCTTTGATGATCTCGCGGGCGGCGTGAATGGCGCTGCTGATGGCGGCGCGGTTGGAGGAGCCGTGGGCTTTGAGGATGTTACCCTTGAGGCCGAGGAGGGGGGCGCCGCCGTAGCGCTCGGGGTTGATGCGCTCTTTTAGGGCGGTGAACGCGCCGCGGGAAAGGAGGGCGCCGGCGGCGCGGAGGGGATTGGCCTGAAGTTCCTCGCGCAACATGCCGGAGAAAAACTTCACGAGGGATTCCCAGCTCTTGAGCATGATGTTGCCGACAAAGCCGTCGCAGACGACGACATCGACGTGGTCGGTGAAGACATCAAACCCCTCGATGGGGCCGGAGTAATTGACGAGGCTGCCGATACGGCGGAGCTGGTCGTTGGTCTCGGTGATAAGGGCGTTTCCTTTGCCCTCCTCGGTGCCGATGGTCATCAGGCCGACGCGGGGATTGGCGACGCCCAGCATGATGCGGCAGTAGTGGGAGCCGAGGATGGCGTTGTGAACGAGGTGTTCGGGCTTGGCCTCGGGATTGGCGCCGGCGTCGATGAGAATGAAGTGGCCTCCCTGACGCGGAACCACGGCGGCGAGGGCGGGGCGGTTGACGCCTTCCATCATGCGGAGGCGGAGGGTGCCGCCGGCCATGAGGGCGCCAGTATTGCCACAACTGACAAGAACTTTGGCGTCGCCATTTTTGACGAGCTCAATGGCACGGACCATCGAGGAGTCCTTCTTTTTCTTCAGCGCCATGAGTGGCTTGTCGTCCATGGTGACGACTTCCGAGGCGTGAAAAATATCGAGCTTGGGGCCGAGCCGAAGGCCGGCCTGTTGAATCAGGGGCTCGAGCACGGCACGATCACCGACGAGTGTGACCGGGTCGAGCTGGGCGTCCTGGCTCTGCGCAAGCTTAACCGCGGCGACCACCTCGGCAGGGCCGAGATCGCCGCCCATGGCGTCGACTGCGATGCGTCCCGGAGAGCCGGAAGACATAGGCTCCGCGGATGGCGGGGCGTGGGGGAAGGTGGAGAACGCGAGGCTTAGGCCTCGACGTTAAGCACTTGGCGACCGCGATAGAGGCCGGTCTTGGGGTTCACGCGATGGCGGCGATAGAGGGTGCCGTCCACGGGATCCTTGGCGAATTCGGGAGCGATGAAAGCGTTGGCGGCGCGACGATTGGCGCTACGGCGTTTGGACTGTTTGCGTTTCGGATTGGCCATGGGAGTGGTGAATTTTGAGTGTGAGTGGCACGCCAAAGCGTGCGCAGGAGTTTGGTGAAGGGTCGGAGTTAAGGCTGCGAGTTTAGCGCGTCAAGCGCACTTATTGGAGGAAACCTCCGGCGAGCAGTGCGGTGAGGAGCGCGGCCGTGCCCAGGCGATACCAAGCGAAGGCGGCGAGGCCGTGGCGGGTCAGCCAGTTCACAAGAAAGCGCACGGAAAGCGCGGCGGTGAGGGCGGCGACGACGGCGCCGAGCAGCACATGGGACCAGCCGAAGACCTGAATCATGGCGGCGCCGCTTTTGTGGCTTTTATAGATCGTGGCGGCGCTCAGGGTCACAAAACCGAGGAGAAAACTGAATTCGGCGGCGCGGCGGGGATCGAGGCCGGAGAAATAACCGCCGACGATGGTCGTCATGGAACGACTGGTGCCGGGCCAGAGTGCGAGGCATTGGAGCGCGCCGATGTTGGCGGCTTGGCGCGGGGTGAGTTCGATGGCGATGCCGGTGCTGATGGCCGACGGAGTCGAGCGACGGCGGCGCCAGCTCTCGGCGTAAAACATGAGGCCGGCGCCGGCGACTTGGGCGGCGATCACGGCGGGGATGGAGAAAAGGTGGGCGTCGATCCAATCGTGCAGGAGGAAGCCGAGGCCGGCGGCGGGGACGAAGGCGATGAGGATGTTGGTGAGCAGGCGCAGGCCGGCGGGGTCGCGGCCGAGCGCGCCGCGCAACATCGAAAAGAGTTGTGACCAATAAAGCAGGGCGACGGCGGCGATGGCACCGAATTGGATGACGACGTTGTAGGTGTCGGCGGCGAGTTTTACGGTAAGGGGAATGCCCTCGGGGTGTTTGGGCGAAGGTGCGCGATACCAGAGCGGTTGGCCGGCGGTGTTGGTGAGGGTTTTCTCGGTTTCGAGGCCGAGGAAGTGTGACGCGATGATGAGGTGGCCGGTCGAGGAAATGGGGAGGAATTCGGTGACGCCCTCGACGACGCCGAGGATGACGGCATCGGTGGCGCTCAGTTCGGCGGCGGGCGCGGGATTGGAAATTATCGATTTTGAATTTTCGATTTTCGATTGGGCGGAGGCGGGTGGGGACGTGATCGTGGCCAAGGCGAGGGCGAGGGCGGAAAGAAAAACGGATTTGCG
>JANXLP010000557.1 GCA_025355125.1 Opitutaceae bacterium
CAGTTCATGGTTTACGATCTCGACGGCGACGGCCGCGCCGAACTCGTCTGTAAAACCGCCGACGGCACCATCGACGGCACGGGAAAAGTCATCGGCGACCCCACCGCCGACTATCGCACAAAAACCGATTCGCCCGTCCCCTCCCGCGACAAAACCGGGAGCACCACCACGCCCGACGGCAAGCGCGTCGCCTCCCGCGCCGGCTACGTCCTCGCCGGTCCCGAATTCCTTACCGTCTTCGACGGCCTCACCGGTCGTGCCCTCGCCACCACCGCCTACGTCCCCGCCCGCGGCAACATCGAGGATTGGGGCGACGCCTACGGCAACCGCGTTGACCGCTTCCTCGCCTGCGTCGCCTACCTCGACGGCGTCCATCCCAGCGTCGTCATGTGCCGCGGCTACTACACGCGCACCGTTCTCGTCGCCTGGGATTGGCGCGACGGCAAGCTCACCCAGCGCTGGTTCTTCGACAGCGATCAGCACGGCCCCGCCGACAACACCAACCCCTACCGCGGCCAGGGTAACCACAACCTCTCCGTCGCCGATGTAGATGGCGACGGCCGCGACGAGATCATCTACGGCGCCATGTGCATCAACGCCGATGGCACACCCCGCTACTCCACTCAGCTCGGCCACGGCGACGCCCTCCACGTCTCCGATCTCGACCCCGCCCGCCCCGGCCTCGAAGTCTTCGACATCCACGAAAACCCGCGCCACCCCCACGGCATCGAGTTCCGCGATGCCTCCACCGGCGCCATGCTCTGGAGCAAACCCGGCGGCACCGAAAACTCCCCCGACGTCGGCCGCGGCATCGCCGCCGACATTGATCCCCGCCACCCCGGCGCCGAAGTCTGGTCCACCCTCCCCGGCCTCAACAGCGCCCGCGGTGAAACCATCTCCGCCAAAAAACCCAACTCCGTAAACTTCGCCGTCTGGTGGGATGGCGACTTCCTCCGCGAACTTCTCAACGGCAACACGATTTCCAAGTGGGACTGGCAGAACGAAACGACTGCGCCGCTCTTCGTCGCCGAAGGTTGCATCTCCAACAACAGCACCAAATCCACTCCCGCCCTCAGCGCCGACCTGCTCGGCGACTGGCGCGAAGAGGTCATCCTCCGCACCACGGACAACCAGGAACTCCGCATCTTCTCAACCACGATTCCCACCGAGCACCGCCTCCCCACGCTCATGCACGACCCGCAATACCGCCTCGCGATCGCCTGGCAAAACGTCGCCTACAACCAGCCGCCCCACCCCGGCTTCTTCCTCGGTGCCGGCATGAAGCCCGCCCCCCGCCCCAACATCATCCTCATCACCGCGAAGCCATAACCCACATGTCATTGCGAGGAGCGACAGCGACGCGGCAATCCATCTGGCCCTCTCCGGCGCGCTTCGCGCACCCGCCTTCCCCGCTCATCTCGCCCCCGCATCGCCCAGTCGCACCACTCTGCGCCATTTTCCTTCTCCTTACGTTCACCGTTATTCCACCCGCCCGCGCCCACGACCCATTCGAGGCCTTTCACACCGCAACACTCCACCCCGACCGGTTCGAACTGGTCGTCACGATGGCTCAGTCCACCGCGCTGAAACTCATCGACCCCACCCCCAAGATCCCGGCGCTCATCCCCGAAAACCTCGCCACCTACCGCCCGCGTCTCGTTCGCGCAGCCGCCATGCTTTTCATCCTCACCTCCGCCCGAAAGAAGCTCACCGCCCGTGCCGCGACCATCGAACTCACCGAAGAAAACGACCTCATCTTCCGCCTCACCTACCCGCATCCCGCCCCCGGCCCGCTCTATTTTTCGGCCGCCTATCTAAAAAGACTCGGCGATGGCTACGGCGGCATCCTCGAACTCACCGACGACGCCGGGGAAAACCTCGAATTGGAAAAGCTCCTCTGGTCCCGCCCCAATTTCGAGGTCACTATCCCAATGCTCTCGCCCCCCAAACCGTAGCGCGGTGCTTCAGCCCACTCTGATTCTAAGCCGTGCTTCCGCCAACTCGCTCATCTCAGACATAAATCTACGGTGCCTTAATGATTCGCTCCGGAGAAACGCTTGAAAGAATCTCATCCACTACAGCCGCAGAGCCTACCATCGCAAAAAAACCTACTTTCCCTTTCATATCCTGATATTGAACTGTAATCCCGACATGGCCGCGTCCGGAAAGTTCTTCAGCCGATGGAATTTTTGACGAGGCAACTGCACCCGCGATCATTCCCGCCAAAACGCCTCCAAAACGGTGCTGAGCTTTTCTAAATTGACCTGACTGAATCACTTTGCGCATCTCAACAGGACTTAGGCGAGTGATTGAATCCGCATGCTCAGCGAAAATGAATACCGACTCGCCAGCGGAGAAAAACAGACCGCTCCATTTAACACGAATAGCCGGTTGGCCTCGCTCACTTTTTAGGTATTCGCAGTCTTGATCTCTAATGCATTTACCTGCGCCAAAGCCACTAACTATTGCGACAACGATCATTCGAGCCCTTATTGTTAACTATCTCGAAGAGAATCAACCCATATCGCGTTCCTGCCTTGAGCGGATGTCCTCCGAATGCGCTGAATCCAGGAATAGGAGTCCTGATCGTGCCATTGAAATATTTCATATGCCGCTCAATCCAACCTTGAGCCCTGCGCTTAGCTTCGGCGAAAAAATCTACATGAGCGTAATACCCGATGCCGCGCTCATAAACAAACTTGCTCTCGACCTCGCGGACACTGATCAGACTGAAGCGAATACAGGCGTCCTGAAGCATTTCATCGCTCCGATATTTTCCGTAGTTGGAAACTCCGAAGAAATCGGCGAGTTCGCCATCACCTGCGCCACATGCCAAATGATCATGGCGTCCATTCGCGTCTCGAATCCAAAGCAACGGTGCCCCGATATATCCTCTCAAGGTGAGCGCGAAGACATGGCACCCTCCGTGCGCGAACAAAATTTCGTCGGGCAATTCAAGTAGTTCTATTGCACGCGACTCCATTTCAACGGTGAGGGATCAGTCAAACAGCGCGGTAGGCAAATCGAAAAATGCGCGAGAAGCATCCGGTGGGTTGCTTGAAAGCAACCTGTCTAAACTTAGACTATCACCGAAGATACTATCAGCTCCACGGCGTTGCCAGCGTGCAATGGGCGCTCAACGCAATCGAGACGTTTGAGTTTGCCGCCCCTTTGCTCCCACTCTGGGAAAAAGCGCCATGACACCGCTCCGTCGCCTCGCTCTCCTCGCCCTCGCCCCGCTCTTCCTCAGCCTCGCCGCACCCGCCCACGCCTTCGACCGCCCCGAGACCGTATTCAAAATCTTCCAGTTCCCCGCCGATAAGATTCCCCGCATCGACGGCGACGCCTCCGATTGGGCCCTCGTCCCCGCAAGCTACGTCATCGGCTCCGACCAACTCACTGACGACTCCAGCCGCCACCAAAAACCCGACACCAAGAACCTCGACGTGCGCGTCCGCGTCGCCTGGGTCAAAGGCCTCAACCGCCTCTACTTTCTCTACGAAGCCAGCGACAACTACTGGGATTTCTCCCGCCCCGATCTGCACAACGACACCTTTGAACTCGTCGTGGACGGTGACGCTTCCGGCGGCCCGCTCATCGACCGCCAGCATCCGAATAAAGACACTCTCCCGCCCGCCGACACCTACTTCCCCTTCCACGGCGTCCACGCGCAGAACTACCACATCTTCACGCCCCACGTCGGCAAAGACTGGTGCCTCGCCTGGGGCTCGCAGCCGTGGATCAAGGAACTCCCCTGGGCCAACGCCGCGCAGAATTTCAATTTTAAGCCCGGCGAGTCCGGCCACTACACGCTTGAATTTTGGATCACCCCCTTCGACTACGCCGGCCCCGAAGGCCCCGCCCGCGCCGTCGAATCCGTCCTCCGCGAAAATAAACTCATCGGCCTCGGCTGGGCCGTGATCGACTACGACGACGTCAACGCCAGGGGCTCCGCCGGCTTCTGGAATCTCTCAAGCAAGCACACCATGTATGGCAACGCCTCCGAACTCCGCGCCTTCCGCCTCATGCCCCTCGAGCCCGCCCTCGCCCCCAAACTCGACGCCCGCTGGTCCTTCAAAGTCCTCGACCCCGCCCGCCGCCTCGTCGCCTTCCAAGACGAATCCGTCGGCCCCGCCACCGCCTGGAAATGGGACTTTGGCGACGGCGAGACCTCCACCGAGCAACACCCGATCCACCCCTACGCCAAGTCCGATAAATTTATCGTCGTCCTCCACGTCACCGGCCCCGACGGCACCTCCCGCCGCGCCAAAGTCTGGGACGTCGCCCTGCCTTAACTAAAACCCCATGCGCCCCCTCGCTCCCTTCGCCGCGTTTCTTCTCGTCCTCACCGCCACTGTTCTCAGCGCCGCCGACTTCGATGTCCGCGCCCACGGCGCCACCGGCGACGGCGTCACCCTCGACTCGCCCGCCATCAACCGCGCCATCGAAGCCGCCTCCGCCGCCGGCGGTGGCACCGTGCGTTTCCCCGCCGGCACCTATCTCAGCTTTTCCGTCCGCCTGAAGAGCAACATCACCCTCCACCTCGACGCCGGCGCCACTCTCCTGGCCGCCACCCCCTCCACCGAGCTCGGCGGCTACGACGCCCCCGAGCCCAACGAGTGGGGCGACAAACTCCAGTATCAGGATTTCGGCCACAGCCACTGGCACAACAGCCTCATCTGGGGCGAGAACCTCGAAAACATCGCCCTCACCGGCCCCGGCCGCATCGACGGCACCAAAGGCCTCGTCCGCAACGCCGGCTACGGCGGCGCCGGTCGCGGTGGCCGTGGCGGCGCCGGCCCCGGCCCCAACGGCACCCTCCCGCCCACTTCCACCCCCACGCCGACCTCCGCTCCGCCCACTCCGCTCACTCCCACCGGCCTCGTCGTTGGCAACAAAGCCATCGCCCTCAAAAACTGCGGCAACGTCACCATCCGCGATCTCTCCATTCTCCTTGCCGGCCACTTCGCCCTCCTCGCCACCGGCGTCGATCACCTCACCCTCGACAACCTCAAGGTCGATACCAACCGCGACGGCTTCGACATCGACGCCTGCCGCCACGTCCGCATCTCCAACTGCTCCGTCAACGCCCCCGGCGACGACGCCATCGTCCTGAAATCCTCCTACGCCCTCGGCTTCGCCCGCCCCTGCGAAGACGTCACCATCACCAACTGCGCCGTCACCGGCTTCGACGCCGGCTCCTTCCTCGACGGCACGTTCAAACGCACCATGGAGCGCGCCGCCGACCGCGACGGCCCCACCGGCCGCATCAAGTTCGGCACCGAGTCCAACGGCGGTTTCAAAAACATCACCATCTCCAACTGCACCTTCGAACGCAGCCGCGGCCTCGCCCTCGAAACCGTCGATGGCGGCATCATCGAAGACATCGCGATTTCAAACATCACGATGCGCGAGATCACCAGCGCCCCCATCTTCCTCCGCCTCGGCAACCGCGCCCGCGGCCCCGCCGACACACCCGTCGGGGCCATCCGCCGCGTCCGCATCAGCGGCGTCACCGTCTCCAACGCCGACCCACGCTACCCCTCGATCATCGCCGGCCTTCCCGGTCACCCCATCGAAGACATTTCCCTCTCCGATATTCACGTCACTCACCGCGGCGGCCTCACCCTCGACCACGTCGCCCAACAACCCGCCGAGCTTGTGAACACGTTTTTCCTCCGCGGCCCCGGCCTCACTGGCCCGCGCGATCCGTTCGCACCACCTGAGCAGGAAAAAGCCTACCCCGAGCCGTCGATGTTCGGCCTCCTCCCCGCCCACGCCCTCTACGTGCGTCACGCGAAAAATCTCCGCGTCCGCGATTTCAACGTCGCGTTCACCACCACCGACACCCGCCCCGCCATCGTCCTCGACGATGTCGCCGGCGCCACCTTCGACCGCGTGCAACTCCAGCGCGCCCCCACCGCCGCGACCTTCGTCCTGCGCCACGTCACCGCTTTCACCGCCCGCGCCATCCCCGGCCTCGCGGACACCACCCGCGCGACCACCGAAAACGAATCCCTCTAACCCATACTCCGATGCTCCCAAAAATCCTCCGCTCCGCCCCCATCGTCCTGTCTGCCCTTGCTCTCCTCACCTTCACCGCATCGGCCTCCGCCCAGATCGGTCGTCGTTTCCCCTCCGAAAAAAAGGTCGTGATCGACGAGGTCACCGGCGTCCCCCTCACGTTCCTCACCTCGCAGCCCGCCGGCGATTCCAAGATCTACCAGACCCACCACCAGTGGACCTCCGACGGCCAGTGGCTCGTCTTCCGCTCCAACCGCGTCCCCGGCCAGGCCATGGCCGTCAACGAGGCGACCGGCGACATCGTGCAAGTCACCGAGGGCGGCTACACCGGCATGCTCTGCCTCGCCGATCATTCGATGAGCCTGTATTACCTGCGCATCCTCCCGCTCCCCGGCGACGCCCCGCCCGCTCCGTTCGCCGACAACGCCCCCGCCGTCCCCGCCGCGCGCCGCGGACCGCGCGGACCGGCCCAGATCATCCGCACCGATCTCGCAAAACTCTTCGCCGACAGCGCCGCCGGTAATCTCCAACCCGCCTCCGCTTACGAACACGTCTGCGGCACCGTCCCGCCCGAGTTCGGCGCCGTCGGCGATGTCGCCCTCGATCCCACCGAGAACTTCGTTTACTTCCGCGTCGGCAGCAAAGAACTCGCCGCCAAATATCTCCCGGCCGACGCCAAACCTGAAGCCACCTTCGGCCCGCGCAACATGGGCGCCGGCCCCACCGGCCTCGCCAGCATGGACCTCAAAACCGGCGCGGTGAAATTCATCGTCGCCGTGCCCTTTCAGATCGGCCACGTGCAGACGAATCCCTGGGTCCCCGGCGAAATCATCTTCTGCTGGGAAACCGGCGGCAAAGCCCCGCAACGCACCTGGACCGTCCTCGCCGACGGCACCGGCCTCCGCCCGCTCTTCCCCGAAGCGCCCTACGACTGGGTCACCCACGAGGCCGTCATCACCAAGGACGAGGTGGCCGTCGCCATTCTCGGCCACCGCAAGGTCGGGGTGAACGACGCCTGGGGCATCGCCGGCACGCGCGAACACCCCACCGGCCTCGCCATCGTCAACCTCCGCTCCCGCGAACTCCGCTTTGCCGGTCAGACCAAATCCGGCAGCGGCCTCTGGCATGTCCACGGTTCGCCCGACGGACGCTGGGCCGTCGGCGACGATTTCGACCGCAACCTCTACCTCATCGACCGCCAAACCGACGAACTGATCTTGCTCTCCTCAGACCACAAACGCACCGCCGCCGATCACCCGCACCCCACCTTCAGCGCCGACAGCACCCGCATCCAAATCCAATCCGCCAAACTCTCCGCCGACGGCCGCGCCATGAACATCTGCATCATCCCCGTCCCCGAAAAACTTCTGAAGCGCACCTATTCGACCAAGCTCAATTGATCCCGCCCATGTCCCGATCCGTCTTCCGTTCACCGGCCCCGTTCAACTTATCCGCCCTCTTACTTCTCTCCTCGCTGCTTCCTCTCCCCGCCCTCGCCCAACCCAATCCACCCCCGCCCGCCCCGCCCTCGCCCAACCCCATGGCCATCGTCGGCAACGACGCCGGCTACGACATGGCCCCCGAGACCACGCCCGCCGTCATCGCCGCCGCCGTCGCCTCGCTCCCCATCAAGCTCCCGCCCGGCCCCGTCGCCCCCACTTGGGATTCCCTCCGCGCCCACTACACCGTTCCGCCCTGGTTCGTCGGCGCGAAATTCGGCCTCATGCTCCACTGGGGCCTCTACGCCGTCCCCGCCCGCCACAACGAGTGGTATGAAAAACACCTCTACGCCAACGCCGGCATCCGCGCCTGGCACACCGAGAAATTCGGCCCGCTCGAAAAATTCGGCTACAAAGATTTCATCCCGCTCTTTCGCGCCGAGGAATTCGATCCCGATGTCTGGGCCGACCTCTTCGCCGAGGCCGGTGCCCGCTACGTCATTCCCTCCGCGCAACACCACGACAACTTCGCCCTCTGGGACAGCGCCGTCACGCCCTTCAACGCCAAGCGCCTCGGCCCGCAACGCGACCTCATCGGCGACCTCGCCAAATCCATCCGCGCCCGCGGCCTGAAATTCGGCGTCTCCAACCACGGCATCGAAAATTTCACCTTCATCAACCCCTCGCCCGACGTCGCCGCCGCTCTCAAAGCCGCGCAGGCCGACCTCTTCGACCCGCAATGGGCCACTTTCTACAACGTCGCCGACCGCTCCGACGCCGCGCTCACGCGCTTCCTCCACGACTGGTTCGCCCGCAACGTCGAACTCATCGAAAAATACCGCCCCGATCTGCTCTGGTTCGATAACGGCGTCGATATCCGCTACCTCGACGCGCTCAAACTCCACCTCGCCGCCTACTACTACAACCGCGCCGCCGAGTGGAAACAGGCCGTCTCCATCAGCACCAAAAAAGCCGCATTCGCCCCCTCCGGCCTGAACGACCACCAGATCGGTTCCATCGTCGATTTCGAAAAAGTCGGCTCCCGCTCGCCCGTCGGCATCCGCCCCGGCGTCTGGCAGGTGGACGACGCCATCGGCAGCACCTGGGGCTACACCGACGGCATGAAGATCTCCGGCGCCGCCACCATCCTCACGCGCCTCATCGACACCGTTTCAAAAAACGGCACCTACCTCCTCAACCTCTCCCCGCGCGCCGACGGCACCATCCCCGAGGAACAACAAACCGTCCTCCGGCAAATCGGCGCCTGGCTGCGCGTCAACGGTGAGGCTATTTACGATACCCACGCCTGGCGCACCTTCGGCTCCGGCGGCACCCGCGGCGACCCCGGCCCGCACGTCCGCTACACCGTCCGCGGCGAACACCTCTACGCCATCCTCATCGGCCCTTGGCCCACCGCCCCCCTCACCCTCACCGCCCTCGCCACCGAAAAAATCACCCGCGTCGAACTCCTCGGCACCACCTCACCACTCACCTTCGCTCCGTCCCCCGCCGGCCTCACCGTCACGCTGCCCGCGACTGCCCCCGCCTCGCACGCCCACGCCCTCGTCCTCCGCCTCTCCGGCCTCACGCTCCCACCCGCCCCCACCATCACCGACGGCAACCCGCACTGAGCACATTCCACCTTAAAGACCACTTTCCATGTCACCCACCCGCCGCACCCTCTTCCTCGCTTCGCTCCTCGGTCTCAGCGTCTCCTTCGCCCACGCCCAACGTCCCGAAGACCAGCCCCCCGCACTCGCCGCACCCATCGCCGCAGAATTTAAATTCTCCTTCGCGCCCGCGGGCGCCCAGCCCGCCCCCGCCGGCTTCACCCCCGTCGCCGCCGACACCTCCTACACCTCCGAGCGCGGTCACGGTTTCGATCTCGGCACCAAGCCCGCCGCCGACACACCGTTCTTCTTTTCGGTCAAAGTCCCAGAAGGTAACTACCGCGTCACCGTCACGCTCGGCGACCCCACCGGCGAATCCAACACCACCCTCCGCTCCGAATCCGCCCACCTCCACGCCACCGGCATCACCACCGCTCCCGGCCAATTCGTCACGCGCACCTTCTACGCCAACGTCCGCCGCCCCCAGCTCCCGCCGCCTCCACTCAACGCCCCCGGCGGCTCCATCGTCCACATGTTCCTCGCCGGCGAAGCCGAGGCCCGCCACTGGGATGAAAAACTCACCCTCGAGTTCAACGGCCCCCGCCCTGCCCTCGTCGCCCTCGAAATCGTGAAAGACGACCGCGTTCCGACACTCTTCACCGCCGGCGATTCCACCGTCGGCGATCCCCGCCGCGGCCCCGGAGGCAACTGGCCCACGCAACTCTGCCAGTGGCTCAAACCCGAAATCTCCCTCTGCAACGCCGCCGAGGGCGGCGAG
>JANXLP010000574.1 GCA_025355125.1 Opitutaceae bacterium
GAGGCTGCGGCGGTGGAAAATTTGTGGGAGCGAGCTTGCTCGCGACTTTGACCGGGGGAGTCGCGAGCAAGCTCGCTCCCACATCGGACGCTGAAGGCGGGGTTCGGCGACTCCGCCCTAAGCCGGAGACGTCACTCCGGCACGAGGGCGGGGACGATGGGGCGGCCGACGTGGCGGCGGATCGATTCGAGATTTTCGCGGATGAGGGCGCCCATGGATTCGCAGCGCAGGTAGGCGTCGCGGCTGTAGTGTTCGGCGAGGCCGGCGCGGAGTTCATGGACCTTCTCCGTGGTGGAGATCGGGTCGCGCGCCATGTCGTGGAGGAGGAGGCTGAGGCGTTCGGAGGCGAGGCCGGCGCGCTGGAGGAGGAGGGTCTGCTCTTCGCGCTGATACTGGTGGGCGGTCTCGGGGCGGAGGTGTTTGGCGCAGAAAAGCGTGAGCTCGGAGTTTTCTTTGAAGAACTGTGGGAGGTAAAAGTTTTTGCGGCCGTTGTAGCTCTGCTGGTCGAAATCCATCGCGCGGATGCGGACCTGCCAGTCGTCGAAGTCGGGCGTGAGGAGGACGACGAAGTTGTAGCTGCGCATGTCGCCGAGGAGACGGACGAAGCAGCGCTCGTTGAACTTCACGAGCTCCTTGGCGATGCGGATGGGGCGGAGTTCGGGGCGATGCAGCCAGTCCTCGATAAACATATCTCCGGGGAGGCCGACGATGTGCTCCTCGATGAGGGTGGTGCCGTGCGTGATGAAGTTGAGACGGTTGGGCGAGAGGAGATGCTCGAGCTCGAGGCCGTAGATGCGCGAGGCGTCGGCTTTTTTGACGTAAAAGTAGTCCTGATTGTCGTTGTAGGCGTTGACGATGCGGATGCGAAACGGCGTGGAGTTGCCGAAGGTGCAGTAGTCGATGCGGTCCACGTAGAGGTGGCTCATCACGGAGAGGTCTCCGTCCACTTTGAGGAGAGCGTAAACCTGTTTCAGGGCCTCGTTGAGTTCGCGCATCTCGGTAGGGTCGTAGATGACGGTGTCCCAGAGCGTGGGTTTGCCCTTCTCGTCGGTGAGCGGAATGACTTCCTGAAAGGCGCGGAGGCGCTCGTAGGTGACGGAAAGGTCGCGCTCACGTTTGTAGCGGCGGAGGTAACCGAGGAGATCGGGGCTGACGGGAAACGGGGGCTTTTTCCGCGTCATGGTGTTGGGCATGGCGGCGAGTGTGGGCGGGCGTAGGCGCGGGGGAAGTTGGAAGTTCGAGGAGGCGGGAAAACGCGGTTGAGGGTTGAGAGTTGAAAGTTGAGCGACCGCACCGCGGGGCGCGGGCGAGGGCGATGAGAGGAACCCGGTGAGGGATAAGTTTGGGTTGAAGGCCGGGGGTGGGCGCGGGTTTGCTGGGAAAATGAAACGGCGGGAATGGATCATCGTGATCGCGGGACTGCTGCCGCTCGCGCTGCGAGCGGAGAAGGGTTCGGCTGGCCGGATCACGTTGGAGAATTTCGATGCGGCGGGAATGGGCGCGGCGATTTTTGCGGAGAGCAACCGGGCGCGGGTGGCCGAGAAACGAGCGCGCTTTCTGCCGCACGCACAGTTGGACGCGGCGGCGGCAGACCAGGCGGTCACGATGGCGGCGCGGTTGCGGCCCTCGCACGACGGACCGTTTGCAGGTCGGAGCAATGCGATGGAGCGGGTGAGACAGGCGGGGCTCGAGCCTGAGTTGGTGGCGGAAAATGTTTCGGCGATCAGTCTGCCCACGATTGATTCGGGTGAGACCTGGGCCGACGACTACGAGCGGTTGGCCGCGGTCGTCATAAAGGAATGGATGAACTCGCCCGGCCACCGGCGGAATCTGCTGCGGAGGGATCTGACCCATCTGGGCTGTGCGGCGCGGCTAGCGCGCGTGCCGGCGAGCCCGCCGCGGGTGTTTTCCGTGCAGGTCTTTTGCCGGCCGAAGGATGAACGGTGGAAGCCGTTTGCTGAGCGATGATAGCGGGGTGAGGACTGAGGGCGCGCGGATTTTTCTGCCGGCGACCACGCCGCCAACGGTGGCCGCCGGGGAAAGGTTCGACGCGGTTTTCCGGGGCTGGCAAGGTGCGCACAGGCTGTGTGAGAAATCCGTCTCGCGTCTCTGTAATACCATGAAACCTGCGCTGATCATCCCCGACTACTCTTCCTTTTTGAGCGAGGTGAAAGGCCGCATTCAATCGGCGCGGTTGAGCGCCGGGCGGGCGGTGAATCGTGAGCTGGTGATGCTCTATTGGGACATCGGGCAGGGGATCGTGGAGAAGCAGGCGGTTGCGGGTTGGGGCGAGGGTGTGGTGGAGCGGCTGGCAGCCGATTTGCGGGCAGAGTTTCCGGACATGCGGGGTTTTTCCGCCAATAGCGTCTGGTTGATGCGCCAGTTTTACGCCGAGCATTCGACTCCGGCATTTCTTGAACAAGCTGCTCAAGAATTAAAGCGACAACCCGGAAAGCCATTTCTTGAACAGCTTGTTCAAGAAAGGGAGGGGAAGACGGTTGGCCGGATTCTAGAACAGCCGGTTCCAGAAATTCTCGCACAGGCTGTGAGAGAATTGGCGGTGCAAGTGCCATGGGGGCATCACATCGAGTTGTTGAAAAAGGTGAAAGACCCTGCCGCCCGGCTGTATTATCTCAAGGCCACGGCTCAGTTTGGCTGGAGCCGCGCGGTGTTGCTGAACCAGATCAAGGCGCAGGCTTACGAGCGGGCGAAGGCGGAGAAGAAGACGCACAACTTTGCGGGGGCGCTGCCGGAGCATTTCGCGGAGCAGGCGGAGGAGATGCTGAAGAGCCGCTACAATCTCGAATTCCTCGGCATCGCGCGACCGATGAAAGAGCGGGAATTGGAGGAGCGGCTGATCGGGCGGTTGCAGCAGTTTATTTTGGAACTCGGCTACGGGTTTTGCTTCGTCGGCCGGCAATACCGGCTCGCGCTGGGGCAGAAGGAATACTTCGTCGATCTGCTGTTTTATCACCGCTTCCTGAAGGCGCTCGTGGCTTTCGATTTGAAGGTCGTGGCGTTCGAGCCGGAGTTTGCGGGGAAGATGGATTTTTATCTGAACCTGCTGAATGAAAAGGAACGCGCACCGGATGACCGGCCGTCGATCGGGATTATTTTGTGCGCGGAGAAGGACGACGTGGAGGTGGAGTTTGCACTGAAATCGAAGGGGAATCCCATCGGCGTCGCGGAGTATCAGATGCAGTCGAAGCTGCCGGCGGAGTTCAAGGGGAAGCTGCCCACGGCGAAGCAGCTGGCGGATGTGGTGCGGGAAATCCTGCCGGAGAAGAGGAAATCCTGAATCAGTCCCAAGCCCGGCGAACACAAAACCGTCCAGGCCCG
>JANXLP010000579.1 GCA_025355125.1 Opitutaceae bacterium
CGCCGCGTTCCATCTTGATGACCTCGAGGCGGGCATAGGCCTTCGTGGCCTCAAGATCGCCCACATGCCGCGAGGCAAAGTTCAGGATGCGTCCCAGCGCGGAGCGTTTGTCGCCCGCCGGTGCGCGTCCCTCGATCACCGCCTCGGCCAGATCCTCGGGGATCACCGCCGAGGTGCGCAGCGCAAACATGCGCTCGACGATAATAAAGACCGCGACGAGCGAGCATAGGCCGAGCGGGTAGATCAACAATCCAGCCTCGCGGACGATCCGGATAACATCAATAGATGCGAAGAACATAAATGGTGTGAGCAAGAGGAGACGCCACAGCGGCGCAAAAGTTCAGAAAAAGTGAGCAAGCTCGCTTTTCTTCCTGCCGTCAAATCCTGCCGCAGGTGGAGCGCGTCGCCCTCAACGCGCTGCCGGCGAGCCCTTGCCCGCCACCTGCCGCCGAGTTGTAGGGCGTCCGTCTTGCGGACGCCAAGGAGCCCAGCCGTGCGCGAAAAGGCGTCCGCAAGCCGGACACCCTACCTCCACCCTACCGCCACCGCGCCTAAAACCCTCAGGCCGCCAGATATGGCAGCGTGGTCGCCGTGGCCCTCACGGCTGGCAGCCCCTCTATGAGTTCGCCGATGGCGTCCCAGCGCCCGTTGATCAGCGCATCGCGACCGGACTCGCGGATGGTCGCCGGCACGCTTTGTCCGCCGAAGCGAACCTGCAGCGCCGCTACATCGACCGTGATCTCCAGCTTCGGATCGGCTTCCACCGCCGCCACGATCTTCGCGATGTCTTCGCGCGCCGCCGTCATGCAGGGAATGCCCAGCGTGGTCGAATTGCCGAAAAAGATCTCGGCGTAGCCCTCGGCGATGATCGCACGAAACCCGTATTTCTGGATCGCCTGCGGCGCGTGTTCGCGGGACGAACCGCAGCCGAAGTTCGCGCCGGACAGCAGAATCGTGCCGCCCTTGAAACGCGGCTCGTTGAGCGGATGCGGTTTGTCGGAGCCGTCCGCGTTCTTGCGCACGTCGTAGAAGAGAAATTCGCCGAGCCCATCGAAGGTCACGCACTTCATGAAGCGCGCGGGAATAATGCGGTCGGTGTCGATATCGTTGCCGGTGACAGGAACGCCGCGACCGGTGACGGAGGTGATTTTAGCGAGAGACATGGGAGATGAAGTAAGGTTTCAGGTTTGGAGTTTCGGGTCTCGAGTTGGGCCGTTTTCTCCGAATTTGGCCGGGCTTTTTGAACCCGAAACCCGGAACTCCAACACGGAACCGCGGCGTTAATTCGAAGAATTCACGCCGAAGACTTCGCGCGCATCGGCGACGGCGCCAGTGACCGCGGCGGCGGCGACCATGAGCGGGCTCATGAGCAGCGTGCGACCGGTCGGGCTGCCCTGGCGGCCCTTGAAATTGCGGTTCGAGGAACTCGCACAGAGTTGATCACCGATCAGTTTGTCGGGATTCATCGCGAGACACATCGAGCAACCCGCCTCGCGCCATTCGAAACCGGCGTCGCGGAAAATCTGGTCGATACCGAGCGACGCACACAGCACGCCCACGCCTTGCGAACCAGGCACCGCAATGGCCTTCACGCCGGGAGCGACGCGCTTGCCCTTGAGATATTTGGCGACCTCTTGGAAATCGCTGAGGCGGCCGTTGGTGCACGAGCCCATGAACGCCACGTCGATCTTCGTGCTTTTGATGGGCGCGCCGGGCTTCAGCTTCATGTAAGCGAGCGCCTCGTCGATGGAGGCCTTTTCGTCGGCCACATCGGTCTTGGTCGCATCCGGGATCAGCTCGTTGATGGAAATACCCTGCGCGGGATTGATGCCCCACGTCACGGTCGGCGCGATTTCCGAAGCGTTGATATTAACCACGTCATCATAATGACAGCCCACATCGCTCGCAAAGCTCTTCCAGTTCGCCACCGCCGCATCCCAACCCGCCGCTTTCGGCGCGTAAGGCCGGCCCTTCAAGTAAGCAAAGGTCGTCTCGTCAGGATTCACGTAGCCCGCACGTGCGCCGCCTTCGATGGACATGTTACACACCGTCATGCGCTCTTCCATGGTGAAGCGGTCGAACACCTCGCCCGCGTATTCGTAGGCGAAGCCCGTGCCGCCGTTCACGCCAAGCGTGCGGATGATATGGAGAATGACGTCCTTCGCATAAACGCCCGGGTGCAGTTTGCCAGTCACATTGATGCGGCGAACCTTCAGAGCCCCGAGCGCCATCGTCTGCGTGGCGAGCACGTCGCGCACCTGGCTCGTGCCAATGCCAAACGCGATCGCGCCGAACGCGCCGTGCGTGCTCGTGTGCGAGTCGCCGCACGCGATCGTCGTGCCCGGCTGGGTGATGCCCTGCTCCGGCCCGACGATGTGGACGATGCCCTGCTTGCCGCTTGCACGGTCAAAAAACGTGATGCCCGTGTCCGCGCAGTTCTTGCGCAGCTCTTCCATCATCGTCTGCGCCAGCGGATCGCTATATGGCTCCGCGAATTGATCCGTCGGCACGATATGATCCACCGTCGCAAACGTGCGATGCGGCATCAGCACCTTCAGCCCGAGATCGCGCATCATGCCGAACGCCTGCGGGCTCGTCACCTCATGGATGAGATGCGTGCCGATGAGGAGCTGCGTCTGGCCATTGGCCAACTTGCGGACGGTGTGAGCGTCCCAGACTTTTTGAAACAGGGATTTAGGCATGGGAATAAGTGATAAAATTAAGCGAAGAGTCTGAATCTACCAGATTCTTGCCATGCCACGAAATACTTATTTAGGCTCCTGTGATGCCGCGCGAGTATCAGTATCCATTCGAACTTCGCCACCTCGTCTATTTCCGTGAGCTGGCCCGCCAACTCCACTTCCGCAAAGCCGCCGAAACCCTCGCCGTCGCCCAGCCCGCCCTCAGCCGCGCGCTCGCCCAGCTCGAAACCGCCCTCGGCGCCGACCTCCTCAACCGCACCCGTCGCGGGGCTGAACTCACTCCCGCCGGCCGCCTCCTGCTCGAACGCATCGAGCCGCTCCTCCGCGGCCTCGCCGCCCTGCCCACCGATCTGCGTGCCCTCGCCAAGGGCCAGGTCGGCCACGTGCGCATCGCCTTCACCGGTCTCGCCATGGCGACGGTCCTGCCGGCGATTCTGCGCGAGTTCCATCGCCGCCACCCCGGCATCAAACTCGAGCTCACCGAATCCCCGACCTCTGCCCAACTCGCCGCCCTCCAATCCGGCGACCTCGCCTGCGGTTTTTTCCACCCCGACGCGCCCACGCCCGGCCTGCGCACGCACGTGCTCCTTCAGGAAAAAAACGGCGTCCTCCTCCCCGCCGATCATCCCCTCGCGCGGCGCCGCCAACTTCATCTGCGCGATCTTGCGACGACGCCTTTCGTGCTTTTCCCCCGCACGCATAATCCCAGTTTCTACGACCGCGTCCTCGCCGCCTTCGCCACTGCGGGCGTCACGCCGAGCATCGCCGAAGAAGTCTGGCCCCGCGCCAACGGCGTCGGCCTCGTCCGCGCCGGCGTGGGCGCGACGTTCATGTGCCCCTCCGAGGCCAAGCACCTCCCCGCTGAAGTGATCTTCCGCCCCCTCACCGGCCCCGCCCCCGAAAGCCGTCTCGTCGTCGGCTGGCGCACCCATCCCGCCCCCGACCCCGCCCTCGCCGCCTTCATCGCCGTCGCCGCCGTCGCCGCCGTCGCACACGCTTCAACACTCCCTCACAAACCGCGGGCCGCCCGCCGCAACCCTTGACAGCAATTAGACGTGAGACGTATTCGTGAGACATGAAAAGCGCCACCGTTCGCCAGATCCGCAACGCATTTCCCTCCGTCCTCCGTCTCATCCGTAATGGCGAGTCCGTCGAGATCACCTCGCGCCGAAAGGTAGTCGCCACCTTGACCCCGCCGACGGCGCAAAAACCGGCCCGTCGATCGCGCCCGTGGTCCGACCTCGATACCCGCCTCGTTGAGCTCCAAAAACAGCCGATGCTTGCGGTATCGGGCGCAGACTTGGTGGCGCAGGACCGCGAGCGCTTTTGATCGATCCGATGATCTATGCCGACACTTCCTTTCTGTTTTCGCTCGTGTTGCATGATGCCAACACAGCTGCGGCCGTCGCATACCTGAGAAGCCATCCGACGGCCCTTGTTTTTACTCCCTGGCAGCGATGCGAGCTGCGCAACGCCATCCGCCTATCCGTCTGGCGTGGAAACTGCGATGCTATGCACGCGAAGCGCGCATTTGAAAAAATCACCGCCGATCTCACGGTCGGCAATCTCGTTGAGAGCACGCTCATTTGGCCCGACGTGCTCACGATCGCCGACGAACTTGGTGAAGCGCACACCACCGCCCTTGGGGTGCGCACCTTGGATCTGCTGCATGTTTCCGCCGCAGTCAGCCTGGGCGCGAAAAAATTTCTGACCTGTGACGCCCGCCAACTTGCCCTCGCAAAGGCGACCGGACTCCGCGCAGAAAAAATCTAGCGCTGCCCCGCTCCGCTTTTTAGCGAGAGCACCGAGATCGGACCCACCACGCGCTCGCAGCGAGGTGAGAAAAATCCGCCTCCACGATTTTTTCCGAGTTCAAGCCTCTGATCAAACGACCAACGCCTTAAGGAAGGACCTTAGCAGTTGCCGACCTGCTCCCATCTGCTGCGCGCTGAGGAGGTTCCTTGAACCCTGTTACGAAACCGGCCAGCCCATCCTTACGGAACTTCATAAACCTCCACGAGTGCGACGCCCGTCGTGTCACTCGCGCCAGCGATCAGCGCCGTATAGTTTCCAGGAGCGAGCGTGATCAGTAGAACCGAATCCTTCGACCCAGTCGGCAGCGCAAACGCGCCCACTTTCGCGGAAACCGCCGCGATGTCCGCAGCGTTCCCCTCCGAGCCCCAGTCGTTGTTAGTGGCAACCGGCGCGCCGAGTGCCGTGGTGAGCGTGAGCACGGGATCAGCCAGCGTTCCGCTGACTCCGAAGCCGCCCAACGTCGGACCGATCCCACGAATCAAAAATCTTCGCGCCGTCTCACCCTGAACGGAGATGCCGCCGATGGCTATATTCGCACCCGCGCCGACAAAGGCCCGGCTGGAGAGATTGCTGATACGATTGGAGTTATTATCGGCCTCATAAACCTCCACGAGCGCAACCCCGCTCCGCCCAGCGGAGTCAGTGACCTGCACAGAATAACCACCAGGAGCGAGCGTGGCGACAACTGCGGCGTCTGCGGCATTCGTGAGCGGGAACCCACCGACTCCCGAAACTAAACCAGCAGGCGTCTTCCATGCATCGTAATTATCATTGGTCACAACCACGGCGCCTGCGCTATCGTAGAGCGTGATCTTGGGATCGGGGAGCAAACCTGTGAGTCCGAATGCCGACAGGCCTGGGCCGACGCCACGCACCAGCACAGACTTCGTGGTGGCGCCGGTCACGACGAAGCCGGCGATAAGCGTGCGTTCGCCCGGCGCTGTGCCTGCGCGGGTGGAGATATTCGCTAGCCGAGCTGCGCCATCCACCGTCAGCTTCGCGACATCGCTCCGCGTGCTACCCAGACTATTGGTAACGACAACCGTGTAGTCGCCCGCATCGGCCGCCGTGACATTACTGAGAGTGAGCGTGCTCCCAGAACCCACCGCCGTCGTGCCACGAAACCATTGATAGGTGAAGGGCGCACTCCCGGCCGCGGTGACGGAAAAGGTCGCCGTGCGCCCCGTGGACGCTGCGATGCCGATTGGCATCGTCATTAGAATCGGCGCGCTGGGTGCCACGATGATCCGCACAGGTGCACTGGTGACGGTGCCGGCGCGGTTGGTAACCGTCACTGTCGCTGTGTAGGTGCCCGAGATCGTGGTCGCAATGGACACGGTGGCGTTTCCCGATTGGGAAGCGGGCACGACGCTGTTCCACGCGTAGGTGAGCGGCCCCGATCCCGCGGCGGACACAGAAAGCGACACAGGCGCTCCCGGTGCCACACTGACCGCTTCGGGAGTGACCGAGACGATCACGGGCGCTTGGGCTTCGGGCGCGTTCGTGGCGAGGAGCCGGGCTAATTTGGGGCGAGCGATGCCATCAAAGTTCACAAACGAGCCGTTGATGAGCACACGGCCATCGCGCAGCGGAAAAATCCCAGTAATGGCTCCATCGGGGCCGGTGCGTGCATCAAAAGAGTAGTCGCGCGTTGCGTCCGGTTTGTAGCGTGCCAATGCGCGGAATGTGGAGGGGGTCGCCGTGGCAGCGGTGAAAATGTTGCCTTGAGTATCGATTGCCGAAGTAAAACTGACCCCCCCACGGATGTCGCTAGTAGCGACAATACCGCGCCATGCTAAATCGGAGGTTCCATCGAAATTAAGTCGCAGAAGCGCTATAGTCGTATAGTAGAAAAGGCCGGAGTATTTCCTGACAAACACTCCACGTTCGGAGAGGGGCTGAAAATCGATAAAGGAAGAAGACGTATCCGTCAGCGTGATGGATGTGAATCCGCTATCAATCGATCCATCTGCTTTTAGCCGGCTAATGGTCTTGGCCGAACTAACGAGAATCTGACCGTTAGCCAACGGCGCAAAGGACAGGGCGGCGAAACCATTGGTCGGGCCAACAAATGTTGGGTCGCTGCTACCGTCTGCGTTTAGGCGAAACAATTGCGTCCCGCTGAGCACAAGGATTTTCCCGTCGGGCTGCAGCGTGATTTTCACAGGTGTCAGCGCAGTTACAGACGACGCGGCAATAAACGTGGTATCGACTCCACCATCCGCATTCAACCGAGCGAGATTCACACGAGGAACTCCATTGATGCTCTGAAACGTGCCTGCGATAAGCAGGCGCCCGTCTGTCTGCAGCACAATCGAGGAGACGGACCCACCTCCGCTCAGGCTGGGATTAAATGTCACATCTTGTGAACCGTCGAGGTTGAGGCGCGCCAACGCGAAAGGCGCGACGCCACCACTGATGAAAAAATTGGAACCGCCGATAACGATCTTTCCATCGGATTGTTCGATGGCCGCTACTACCGAGCCATTTATCAACAGGGTAGGCGCGAACGTCGAATCCACAATCGCGGTGGGTGTAGTGCTAACAGCAAGTTGTAATGATGCTGCTGTGCTCGTGACGGAGCCGAGCGAATTGGTGACGCTGACGGTATAGTCACCTGCCTGTGCCGGCTGCACGTTGGTGAGCAATAACCGCTCGGAATTCTGGCCGGCAATGAGCTGGCCGTTGAGAAACCACCGATAAGCCAGTGGCGGTGAACCCGTGGCCGTGACTTCGAAGAGGATGTTACTCCCCGCAGTCTCACTGACGCTGCGCGGGGAAGCGGTGATCGCCGGCGAAGCGGCCACAGGCGCCGAACGGAGAATCGTGCCGGAATATCCAACGGATACCGCGACCGCATCACTCGCGGCAACAGCGGTCAGGATAGCGGCGCTGCCGGAGTTACGGACCGTCCACGCAGCGCCGGGCGCTGGCGTGGTTATTATTACACCTTCGGAACCTACCGCGATGAAATGACCGTTGAAAAACGTAACGCCACGCAGATACGCCTTCGTGCCGCTCGCAAGACTCGTCCACGTGACGGCGTCGGTGGAGGTAATCGCGTAGCCACTTTCACCCACCGCGACGAACGCGCGTCGAGCATACGTCACACCTTCGACAAAATTACTCCCGGGCAGGATATTGGTCGCATAATCGGCGGTATCGATAGTGGTGCGCACGAGTCCGTTGTCGCCCGTGAGGACGAACTGACCGTAGGCATATACAATCCCACGCAGGCGGTCGCTGCTCGGACTTAGCTTCGTCCAGGTGACCGAGTCGGTGGACGTAATGAGTTCTCCTGATTCGGCGACCGCGATCCAGCGACCGCCGCCGAAAGCGACGCCGTTAAGTCGAGCAGTTGTGCCGCTCGTGCGCGGCGTCCAGGTGAAGGCATCGTTCGAAGTGAGAATCAGCCCTCCCTCACCCACCACCACCCACGTGCTGGCGCCGTAGCCCACGCTCACGAGCCAACGCGTCGAAAATCCCGAGGTGCGTGCCGTCCAGGTATTCGCATCCGACGAAGTGAGAATCGTGCCCTGCTCGCCGACCGCCACCCATTGATCGGCTCCATAGGCTACGCTCCAAAGATTATTGGTCACACCGGAGGGCCGGATCGTCCAGTTTTCCTGCGCTCGCAGCGTGAAGCCAATGAGCGTGAGCGAAACCCAAAGAGCGAGACGAGGTAGTTTTAGAGACATAAGATCAAAGGCCGAACACATTTAAGCTGAACCGTTTCTAGCCAACCGGTGCCACCCGCGACTCGCAAGGCGGAGAGTCGAAAATATTTTCAGCCGCCTGATAGCGGGTTCGCCCGATTCGCTGGTTATACGCCAGTGCCGAGGTCGGGTTGCCCCACACCACCGCCCCGGAACGCCGAGCCCCGAGCTCACTCATTCTTCCCAAACAGCAGCCGCAGCGAATTCAGGCACACCACGCCAGTCCCCCTCGATACTTCCGGCGGTGATGCGGTGCTCGCGCAGGAGCTTACTGCCCTCGGCGACGCCCCAGCCCGCCGCGCGCAAGGGCGGAGTCGATGTGGTCGGCGCGGGTCTCGGCTTCGTTCATGGCTTCTCGCCCTCCAAGTCTTTTTTGATATGCCGGTCGAAATCCGACTCAAACAGGCGATCCTGCACGATCCGATATTTCTCAAACTCACTTTCCGCAAAAGCTTTCGCCACCGCCTGCGTCACCTTGCCCGGATGCTCGAGGATGTCCCGCTCGTTGAACTGGAGGAATGCGTTCAGCTTACCCGCCCAATCAGCCATCGTCATCGGCATGTTCCGCTCGGCCTGATCCTCCGCGTAATCCAGATACATCGTGACGAAGCGATCCAATGACTTCAGTTCCTTTTCGGTCAGATAGTTTTTCGCGACGACCACATCCGGTTTCAGGATTTTCCCGTGCGGCGCGTTCTTCCACGTCGTGAGCCCCATTTTTTCCTTTTTGCTGTCGGCACGACCGACGATCAGCTCCGCCGCGTGTGGCCATGGATGGCGAAGTGCAGCTTGTTCTGCACCGTCGCGAAAAACGCCTGCGTGGCCTCCGCCTCCGCGCTGTAATCCATCGCCGTAGCATAGATGTCGGTGATCTTCTGGTAGAACTTCCGCTCGCTGGCGCGGATTTCGCGGATCTCCGCCAGCAGGTTGTCGAAGTAGGCCTGATTGAAGAACGCGCCGTTTTTCAACCGCTCCTTGTCGAGCACGTAGCCGCGGATGGCGAAATCCCGCAGCACACCGATCGCCCATTGCCGGAACTGCGTGGCCCGGGGGGAATTGACCCGGAAGCCCACGGCGATGATGGCGTCGAGATTGTAAAACTGGGTCGTGTAGTCCTTTCCGTCCTCGGCAGTATGTCGGAAATCCCGACACACTGCTTTTTCCTCCAGCTCACCCGTCTCGAAAATATTTTTGAGATGCTCGGTGATGGTGCTGCGCCCTTTGTCGAACAACTCGCCGATCAGCTTCTGCGTCAGCCAGACCGTTTCCCCTTCTACGCGCACTTCGATGCCATCCTCGCCCGCCTGCCGGGTGAAGATCAGGAACTCTGCCGTGCTGTTGCGGATTTGGAGTTTCTTTTTGCTCATGGCGGGGGGAATCAGAGTGCGCCGGTGAAGGCTTGGTGCAGGAGCGACTGGGTCAGCGCCTCCAGCGCGGCGAGGAGCCAAGAAGTCTGTTCGGTGTAATCGAGTTCGCTGGTGCAGCTGGCATCCTTCCAGAGGACGCCGTCGATATTTTTAAAGGCTTGTTCGGACATGAGAAAATGCGTTGCCGGGGAGTTTGGCCGGGCTGAACCCAAGAGGGGCGCTAAAAATCGCTGCGCGCGTAGGAGGGTGATGCTCGTTTCACAGGAATGCGCGGGAGTGAGAATGCGGGCGTGAACGACGTAAAGCCAAACAACCCCACCGCAATCACCTATCGTCAGGCATTCCGCCCAAACAGCAGCCGCAGCGAATTCAGGCACACCACCACGGTGCTGCCCTCGTGCGCCGCGACACCGATCGCCAGCGGCACCGCCCCAAACGCCGTCGCGATTACCATCACCACGACCACACCCAGCGAGATCGCCAAGTTCTGCCGGATGATCGCCCGCGCGCGCCGGCTCAAGCGATGCGCCGACAGGAAATTCTCGATCTTGTCCTGCATCAGAATCACTTCCGCCTGCTCCAGCG
>JANXLP010000598.1 GCA_025355125.1 Opitutaceae bacterium
TGCCCTACCTCGGCAGCATCATCGGCATCGCGATCACGCTCCCACTCGCCTTCCTCCAGCCCGGCGGCGGCTGGCAACTCGTCGGCCTCGTCCTCATCGTAAAAGTCATCGTGCAAATGATCGAAGGCTGGTTCCTCACCCCCAAAATCATGGGCGACCGCACCGGCCTCCATCCCGTCACCATCATCGTCGCGATTTTCTTCTGGGGCACCGCGTTTGACGGCATTCTCGGCATGTTGCTCGCCATCCCGCTCACCGCCTTCTTCGTGACCGCCTGGCGCCTGGCGAAGCAGAAATATTTCAAGAAAGCCTAACCTCTCCCCGCTAAAAATGGCCCGCGCCCTTCCGCCGCCCGCCGCCTGCGCCCAATGCGGCGCCGACCTCCCGCCCCGCGCCCACGCCTGCCCCGAGTGCGGCGCCGACGAACGCACCGGCTGGCGCGAACAATCCATCTACGACGGCCTCGACCTCCCCGAGCCCGACACCGACGAGCCCACCAAACCCCGCCGTCGCACCGGCCAACTCGCGTGGTATTGGCTCCTCGCCGGCGTCGTTGTTTTGCTGATTCTCGCTCTTTCCGCCCTCGGCCTCCGCTGATATTCCCCGTCCGTCGCCGGTCGTCCTCACCCCGCGCACCCAACCCCGGTGCGCTTCGTCCTGCTCCTTACCCCATGATTTCGCTCCGCGCTTTCTCCGCCTCCCTTCTCGTATTTCCTCTCACCGCATTCGCCGCGTCCACCGCCACGACCCCGCGCGCGCTCACCTTCGAGAAACACACCCTCACCACCGAGTATTGGTCCGACGGCCTCAACACCGCCGACCTCAACGGCGACGGTCACCCCGACATCATCTCCGGCCCGTTCTGGTATGCCGGCCCCGATTTCAAGACCCGCCACACCTTCTACGAACCCGTCCCGCAGGAGCTCGAAAAAAATCCCACCAACGCGATGTTCACCTGGATCGCCGACTTCAACGGCGACGGCCGCCCCGACATCCTCGTCCTCGGCCGCGTCCTCTTTCACTCCGCCTACTGGTATGAAAATCCCGGTGCCTCCGCGGCCACCGCGCCCAATGTCCGCTGGAAAAAACACCTCGTTGCCCAGCGCGTCTTCGGCGAGTCCCCTCTTTTCGCCGACGTCGATGGCGACGGCCACCCCGAGCTCGTCTCGATCTCCGGCACCACGGCCGCCGACAAACTGAAACAATGGGGCTGGTATGCGCCCGACCGCACCGCCCCCGACCAACCTTGGCGCTTCGTCCCGATCACCGAAAAAGCCGAGTTCAACCACTACTACCACGGCGAAGGCATCGGCGACATCAACGGTGACGACCGCGCCGATCTCGTCCTCAACGAAGGCTGGTGGGAACAGCCTCCCGCCTCCTCCCCCGCCGGCACGCTCTGGAAAAAGCACGCCTTCACCTTCAGCTCCGACCGCGGCGGCGCCCAGATCCTCATCACCGACGTGAACGGCGACGGCCGCGCCGACATCATCACCGCCATGAACGCCCACGGCTTCGGCCTTTCGTGGTTCGAGCAAACCCGCACCGCCGACGGCACCATCTCCTTCCTCGAACACAAAATGATGGGCACCCGCGCCGAGGAAAAAACCTACGGCGTCGCCTTCTCCCAACCCCACGCCCTCACCCTCGCCGACCTCGACGGCGACGGCCTGCCCGACGTCATCACCGGCAAACGCCGCTGGGCCCACGGCCCCACCGGCGACATCGAGCCCATGGCCGCGCCCGTCAACTACGCCTTCCTTCTGCGCCGCGATCCCACCGCGCCCGGCGGCGCCCGCTTCGTCCCCCATCTCATCGACGACGCCTCCGGCCTTGGCACTCAAGTCGAAGCCATCGACGTCAACCGCGACGGCGCCCCCGATATCCTCACCGCCTCCAAACTCGGCACCTTCGTCTTCCTCACTCACCGGCAATGAACCTCCATCGCCCATCGTCTTCCTCATATGTGGGAGCGAGCTTGCTCGCGACTTTCCTCCCCGCCCTCAGCGCCCTTCTTCTCCTCACGGCTACCCCACTCCCCGCCCAACCCACCCTCGCCCCCGGCGAAGTCCTCGTCGAGCGCACCACCCTGCCCGACGCTCGCGCCAGCAGCTTCGCCTTCGGCCTCCCCGGCGGCATCAACTTTTGCTACGACCCGATTCGCGGCGGCGTGAACTACGTCTGGACCGGCGGCTTCCTCGATCTCAACAACGTCCGCCCCGGCCCCGGCAAACTCATCAAGCCCGCACAACTCCTCGGCCCAATCGTCGCGCGCGAAACCGGCCCCGCGCCCCTCCGTCGCGGCGATCCCGCGCACGCTCCCATCATCGTGTTCAAAGGCTACTCGCTGCGCGCCGGCTCCGTCGAACTCCGCTACACGCTCGACGACACGCTTGTCCGCGAAGCCATCACCGCGCTTCCCGACGGCACCGGCCTCAAGCGCACCTTCCACTTCGACCGCTCCGGCACCGACGCGAAATGGTTCTATGTCACCTCCGGCCAACCCCTGACCACCCTCACCGCAGACACCAGCGGCGCCTTCGTCCTCCTCACGCGCTTCACGGCATCCTCGTCCGTCCCCGCCACCGCCGCGCCCAAGCCATGATCTCATTTCTCACCCGATACTTTCGCCTGCGTTCACGACCACTTTTGCGCCCCCATCGTAGCTGCGAGCGCCAGCGAGTGGCCGCACTCCTCACCCTCACACTGGCCGCGGCCGCCCTCACCGCGCCCCTCTCTCACGCCGGTTACCGCGTCGAAAACATCGCGCGCCCCACCGAGATGCGCGGCGGCATCAGCGCCGTCGGCTTCACGCCCGCTGGCACGCTCGTCGTCGCCACCCGCTTCGGCGAGATCTGGATGCGCAGCTCCGCCGGCGCCTGGCACTGCTTCGCCCGCGGTCTCAACGAACCCATGGGCTTCGTCATCGACTCCGAAAAAATCCTCTACGTCGCCCACCGCCCCGAACTCCTCAAGCTCACCGACACCGATGGCGACGGCCGCGCCGACACCTTCGATGCGCTCGGCGGCCAGTGGGGTATTTCCCACAACTACCACGAGTTCTTCTTCGGCCTGCGCCGCGACGCCGCCGGCAATTTCCTCGGCGTGATCTCGCTCACCTCCAACGGCGACAAACTCACCGTCCCGCCCGCCGATGTCCGCGGCACCCTCAACCCTGCGCCCCTCCTCGAACCCACCGGCCAATACTCCGATCTCCCCCTGCGCGGCTGGGCCGTGAAGATCGCCCCCGATGGCAAACTCACCCCCTTCGCCAGCGGCTTCCGCCAACCCAACGGCGTCGGCCTCAGCCCCGACGGCGAATTCTTCGTCAACGAAAACCAAGGCGACTACAAACCGTCCTGCGGCCTTCTCCACGTCGCGCCCGGCGATTTCCACGGCCACGTCGCCAGCTTGAAATGGGAGCCCGGCTTCGACGCCAAAAACTTCACCACCGAGCAGGCCTGGCGCCGCTACAAATCACCCGCCGTCGTTTTCCCCCACGGCCCGATGGGCATCTCCGGCGGCGAACCCGTCTGGGATCTCGGCAAGGGAAAATTCGGCCCCTACGCCGGTCAGGTTTTCGCCGGCGATTACTCGCGCCTCGTCGTCCGCTCTTCGCTGCAAAAGGTCGCCGGCGAGTGGCAGGGCGTGTGTTTCCCGTTCCTCGGCCGCAACGAAACCGCGCCCTACACCACCGGCGAGAAACTCCTCTCCGGCGTCACGCGCGCCGCCTTCGGCCCCGACGGTAGCCTCTACCTCGGCGCGACCGGCGGCTGGGGCGCCGGTGCCGATGGCCTCCAACGCATCGTCTGGGACGGCGAGGTCGCGCCCGAGGTCCTCGACGTGAAACTCACCGACCGCGGTTTCACGCTCACCTTCACGCGCCCCATGGACGCCGCCACCCTCACCTCCCTCGCAAATTTTGAGATCAACCGCTTCCGCTATTACTATCAGTTCAAATACGGCTCGCCGTGGATCGACGAAGCCCGCGTCCCCGTCACCGAGGTCCGCCCCGCCGCCGACGGCCTCTCCGCCGAGCTCATCCTCGCCGAGCTGAAACCCGGCTTCGTTTACGAACTCTCGGTCCCCGCGCTACGCACCCGCGACCACCAGCCCCTCGCCAACCCGCTCGCCTACTACACCGCCAACGCCCTCCTCAACGGCGAGCGCCCCGTCGGCGGCACCACGCGCCTCCCGCGCCCCGACGAAAAAGCCGGCGACGCCAAAGCCGAGGTCGCGCTCAACAACGTCTCCGCCAACGCCCTCCTCGCCGCCGGCGAAAAAACCTACCGCCTCTACTGCGTCGCCTGCCACCAACCCGAGGGCCGCGGCATCCCCGGTGGCGCCGCCAATTTCCGCGACGACAAAACCCGGCTCGCGAAATCAGACGCCGATCTCCTCAAAATCATCGCCGAAGGCAACGAAGTGAAAGGCATGCCCGCCTTCGGCGCGATGCTCACCACCGCCCAACGCCGCGCCGTCCTCGCCCACATCCGCACCACCTTCGGCGACAAGCCGCCCGAAAATTGATTTCTGTCCGCCTGTGGGAGCGAACTCGCTCGCGACATCTGGGCGCCAAGTCGCGTGCAAGCACGCTCCCACCGACGGCACGTCCGACCTTTCATCTTTCACCCTTCAACTTTCAACCGGCCCGCGCGAGCTCCGCTCGCCGGCCCTCAATCAAACCACTCGTCGTGCGGATCAAACGCCGGCACCGGGATATTCACGATCTTCATCTTCCCGACCGCGCGATGCCGGCAACCCGGCTTGATAAAAATCGAAGTCATTGGCTTCACGGGAAAAAATTCGCCGTCGAGTTCCATGAACCCTTCGCCCTCGAGGATCAGATAAATCTCGGTGAGCTTCTTGTGATAGTGCGTCCGCGCGTCGCTCTGAATATCCACGAGATGGATCGTCGCCGTCGTATTCTCCGGCGTCGCAAAACCCCGCCGCGAAAACCCGCACGGACACGGCACCGCCGGCACCGCGTCGAGCTGCGTGATCATGTAATTCTTCGACTCGACTGAGGGCGTGGCCGAGGCAACTGCGCGTGGGGTCATATTCTGTTTCTAGAGCAAAAGTCGCCGACGACCCAATCAGATTTTGTGTTCGACCGGTTAAATTCATCGCTCCGCGCTTGCACCCCGCCGACTCCTCCGCGTCCTCTGCCTCCTCATGGCTTGGGAAATCAATTTCAAACACGGCATCCACCTCCCGCAGATCGGCTGGTCCCTCGACGCCACCCGCCGCGCCGATCGCGCCTTCGTCTCCCACGCGCACTCTGATCACATGGCTCGCCACGCCGAGGTCATCTGCACCTCCGCCACCGCCCGCCTCATGCGCGCGCGCCTCCCGAGCAAAAAACGCACCGAGCACATCCTCCCGTTCGGCCACACCGAACAACTCACCCCCGACTGCACCGTCACCCTCCACCCCGCCGGCCACATCTACGGCTCCGCCCAAATCCTCCTCGATCACGCCGAACACGGTTCGCTTCTTTACACCGGCGATTTCAAACTCCTCCCCAGCCACGCCGCCGAGCCTTGCGCGACACCGCACGCCGACACGCTCATCATGGAAACGACGTTCGGCCTCCCCCGCTACGTCTTCCCGCCGGCCGCCGAGATCGTCGCCAACCTCGTCACCTTCTGCCGCGACACGCTCGCCGCCGGCGCCACCCCGGTCCTCCTCTGCTACAGCCTCGGCAAAAGCCAGGAAGTCCTCCGCGCCCTCGCCCCCGCCGGCCTGCCCGTGATGCTCCACTCCGAGACCCACCGCCTCACCCAGATCTGCGCCAAACTCGGCCTCGACTTCCCGCCGCACACTGAGTTCGACCCCACCACCCACGCCGGCCACGTCATCATCTGCCCGCCTCATTCCCCCGGTATTCTGAAACGCATCCCCGGCGCGCGCACCGCCGCCATCACCGGCTGGGCCCTCGATGCCGGCGCCGTTTACCGCTATCAATCCTCCGCCGCGTTTCCGCTCTCCGACCACGCTGACTATCCCTCGCTCCTCCGCTACGTCGAACTCGTCCAGCCCAAGCGCGTCCTCACCCTCCACGGCTTCGCCAAAGAATTCGCCGCCACCCTCCGCGCCCGCGGCATCGAGGCCTCGCCCATCGGCCAGCCCTACCAACCCGAACTCTCCTTCGTCTGATCCGTAGTCACTCCGCCGCCGCCGCACGCTGGCCCGCCACCGCGCAAAGCAACGCCCCTCCTCGACGGCACTCCGGCGCGCTCTTTGCGCCGCAAAGAAACTTTGCCGTCCGCCCGCCCCCCTGCCTCAAAAGCCGTCGCCGCATGAACCGCCGCCGCCCGCTCGCTTTCCTCCTCCCGCTCGCCCTGGTCGCCCTCACGCTTTCCTCCCTCCGCGCCCAGCCCGCCCTGCGCCCCGGCGAAGCCCTCACCTACCGCGTCGGCTGGGGCATTTTCACCGGCGCCGGCGAAATAAAAATTTCCGCGCAGACCGCCCCCAACACCGGCCCCGCCCGCCTTCTCACCACCACCACGACCTCCACCCGCGGCATCGCCCGCGCCCTCTACGCCTTCGATGCTCGTGCCGACGCCCTCCTCGACCCCGCGACCGGCCGACTCCATTCCCACACCGAAACGAGCACCACCAAGCAGAAGCAAACCCGCCACGTCACCACCTTCGACTACGCCGCCCGCAACGCATTCTACCGCGACGAGATCAACCCCGCCAAAAATCTCGATTTCCCCCTTCCTCCCGGCGAGCCCTCCGACCTCATCATGAGTCTCGTCAATACCCGCGCCTGGGACCTCAAGCCCGGCGACCAGCGCGATGCCCTCGTCCTCTTCGAAGAAGAAGCCTACGAACTCACCATCCACGCCATCCGCTACGAAGAAGTCACCACGCGCCTCGGCACCTTTCGCACGCTCCTCCTCGAGCCCCGCATGGAGAAAAC
>JANXLP010000609.1 GCA_025355125.1 Opitutaceae bacterium
CCTTGGCATCGAAACCTCCGATAACGCCGCCACGGATCGCCACGTCGAGGGCGCCGTCGAGATGATGCTTGATGCGACCCGGAACTATTCCGAGCCGCTGACCGTCGGGCGCTTGCTCGGCTGGCAAGCCTCCCTTTTCCCAAGCGGCCGAAGCGGCATGAAATCCGTTCTGGTGGGCCGGTGGCGCACACCGGAAATGGATCCCATGCAGGTTATCTCCGGACCGATTGGCCGCGATACCATCCGCCGGAAGAACATTCACTTCGAGGCTCCCACCGCTGACCGGCTTGCGGCGGAAGTGGATCGCTTCCTCGAATGGTTCGAAAGTCCCGACGCAACCGATCCCGTGCTGCGGGCCGGTCTCGCCCATTTTTGGTTCGTGACGATCCATCCGTTCGAAGATGGCAACGGCCGCGTCAGCCGTGCGATCGCCGACCTAGCGCTGTCCCGGGCGGACGGCTCGGCCATGCGATTCTACAGCATGTCCACCCAGATCGAGTCCGAGAAAAAGCAATACTACCTGGCCTTGGAGAAGGCCCAGAAAGGGACGCTGGACATCACCGGCTGGCTTTCATGGTTTCTCGATTGCCTGGGGCGCGCCTTGCAGGGGGCGGAAGCCTCGCTTGCCCGGATCATCCGGAAAGCGGCCACCTGGGAGTGGATCAACCAGACCTCGACCATCAGCGACCGTCAGCGCCTCGTCATCAACGCGCTCATGGACGGCTCCGATGCGGAATTGTCCACCTCGCGCTACGCCAAGCTCACCCGGTGCTCACTCGATACGGCGCTACGCGACATCAAGCCCCTGCTCGATGCCGGCATTCTGGCCCCCGGCCCAAGCGGTGGCCGCAGCACAAAATATAAACTTCAGCCCCCGCCAGAGACCAACCGTGGGCTAGGTTGAGGCCGGAAAGTAGCATGTAACGGCTCGACCGCTTTGGCTCGACGCTCGCGCTATATCGATTGTTTTCCATGGCAATGTCCCTGTATTTCAGGTGAGTTACGTCATTATGCGACAGAAGCGGAATGGCACCCTAAAAAAGACTTCAGCTAAGGCAGCAAAGCTAATGCTGGCAGAGGCTCGGGTGAATCGATGGTTAAAGGTGCTCGATGATGTATTGGACGGTTACGAGAAAGATAATCCGCACTGGCGGATGTTGGCGTTACTCTGGTTGGTTGAAGGTTCCTTAGGGAATCTTCGTAAATACCTCGAAGCTGGATCGCGAACTCGGAGTCGCTGGCGGCATCCCTTTGTTGAGGTTCGGTATATGGTGAACTGGAATTGGAGCTCGCGCGATAAAGATACCCCGGCTGTCACCTACGGGCAGATATCAAGCAGCACTCGTGACTCTGCGATAGCTAAGCAAATTTCATCGATCGCTATTGAGACGATTATACAGGAGGCGCTGCGTGGCTTTACCAATGACGTCGCGCTGCAAAAGCGAGGCGAGAAATATTTACCATTAATTCCGATCGAAATCGCCGCAGAGTTTCGGAAAATTCGCAGTTCGAGTAAACGAGAGCTAATTCTAGACGAGTTGTATCGACCATTTTCGATGGGAGCCGCAGAAGTCGATTTTGATGATGAGGCGATGCGTGCAGGAACGACCCTTTCACTGAAGACACAGCAAAAATTTGCCGAGCAATCTCAGCAGATGGATCTACCGTCGATTACGCTGAACATAAAAAAAGATGAGCGATCAATGCAGATTGTGCCTGTCTTCCAAGTCTATCCATTGACTGTCGATGTGCGGAATAAGACGGCTTATTATCCGTTAACTGTAGGATTCATTATCTTGCCGGATGTGCTTCCAGGCGAAGATCCGGTGTCATTGCTAAGAAAAAATTGGGCTCAGCCAGGCAGTTGGTCTGCGACAGATCGGCGCGTGCTTTGGAAAGAGATAATTGGAGGGTTTCGCCAAGTTGCGGATTCGCTTAAGCCACCGGAGGCGACCCCGTCTAAGGAGGCTGTGGTGACCGTGAGCGCGAAACTTCGCATGAAGATAGATCCATCAAACCCAGAGCAATCTAATGAGGCGGTTAAGCGGATGCTGGAAAGCTTCGGGCAGACAGGAGTAATTTTGGAGATGAGCCACTCGTGGGGTGACGCGATGACGCTCTCACAATCGTCGTTTTCGTTACTGCTTAAACAAGTAGAAGAAAGCTCCCTAAGCGAAAAAGGGGCTGCTTTCGAAAAGCTCGTTACGGCTTTATTCGCGAGCATTCCGGGGTTTCATGTAAAAGCTAATAGCATCACACGGACTGAGGAAATCGATTTGGTTGTGATCAACGGACACGATGATCCACGATGGAAAACAAGTAGCCCTCTGATTTTGGTGGAGTGTAAAAAACGGTCTACTGCATGCAGCAAGAACGACATCGTGCAATTTAGGGCCAAGCTTGATAATCGCCGTGGGCAGTGCCGATTGGGGTTTATCATTTCGATAAACGGATTCGCTGAGACCGCTAAAAATGAACTGCTTCGCAATTCACAAGGAGACGTTGTGATTGTAATGATCGACGGGGAAATGATTCGCCAAGCAGTTGAAAAAAATAGTTTTTTGCCAGTTCTTCAGCGTGCCTGGGATCAGGCGGTAATTTCGTAGCTGGTGAGCATACTCTTCCCTCACGACTAGGTGCTAAATAACGTTAACAATGCCGCCAAATAGTGTGACGTTTTTACAGGACTTGGTTCAAAGCTGGACTGCACCGGTTTGGTTTAGTCGCGGAATAGCTGAGCCGCCCGCCAATGTAAACGATAGCGGCAGTGCTGGTTTTGTGTGCACCGGCAGCCACAGATTTATGGTAACGGCGCATCACGTTTTAGAGGAGTTCCGTGTCGCGAAACGTCTCCATCCTGAAACGGTTTTAGCCGTCAATATTGGTGATGCTTACACCGTGGCTATCGATGAACCGCAGGTCATTGCTGAATCTAGGGCTCTCGATTTTGCGACGATAGAGTTTCCGCATCTCGACCACAATCGCGGGCGAACGAACAAAGATTACTTTCAATTGGAGTGCGGCCCAGTGAGACGGGCACAAGTGGGCGAGCCAGTAACTATCGTGGGGTTCCCTGGACGGGGGCGCCATGCATTTGAGACATTTGGTCTATTTGAGCCCCAAGCCATCGGAATGCTTGTGACCGGCGTATCGGATCGTCAGGTCACATTGGCTGACGAGCGTGGGACCCAGCGAGTTGAACGCAACGGGCGGCAGGTCGATGAAGGTATCGAGGTTGGAGGGTTTAGCGGTAGTCCTGCGTTTGGAATGACGCTCGCGGGCGAACTTTATCTAATGGGAGTCGTCAGCTACGGCAGTGCGCGATTGGGTTGTATTGGTATGCCCGGACAGCTGTTTCTCGGATCTGCTGAATATTTGCTTTCGGATGGCACTCTGGACGTTTTGCGGATGCCTTTTGGTGCGAATTAATCGGCCCAAGCTAACGGGCTTGGCTCCAAGCCAAAGGTGGCTGGCCGCTGTTTGTTGATTTCTGTGTTCTGCGGGAGAATGAGCTTCGATCAATTGATATAACTCGCCCCGGTCCTTTTCTGGTCCTCGAGCCAATGGGGTCGGGCCGGAATGGCGCTAAGTTAAGGGGTGTGGTCGTCATTTTTTGAGATTACGGGAAGGCGATACGTGCATGAAGCGGCGGGGCTTGGTCATGAGCTGGTAGGTTTTGGGGCGTCGTTTGACGCAGCGGGGTTCGGACCGATGGGGC
>JANXLP010000639.1 GCA_025355125.1 Opitutaceae bacterium
CGACTACCCCATCGGTCCCGATTCCAAAGTTCAGCCCGGCGTGCCGCAGGGCGAACTCATCAAGTTCGAGTTCGCGAGCACCAAGCTGTTTCCCGGCACCACGCGCGAAGTCACCATCTACGTGCCGCGCCAATACGACGCGACGAAGCCCGCTTGTGTCTACGTGAACCAGGATGGCGTGCAATGGAACGCGCCCACCGTCTTCGATAACCTGATCGCACGCGGGGAACTGCCCGTGATTATCGGGGTGTTTGTGCGCCCCGGGATCGTTAAGGCCGCCGCCCCGGCAGTCGCACTCGACCGCTTTAACCGCAGCTTCGAATACGACGGTCTCGGCGATGCCTACGCGCGGTTTCTCCTCGAAGAAGTGCTGCCCGCGGTTGAGGCGAAGACCACCGCGGACGGTCGCACGATCAAGCTCTCGCACTCCGGCAACGACCGCGCCATCGGCGGCTCGAGCAGCGGCGCCATCGCGGCCTTCACGGCCGCCTGGGAGCGGCCCGATGCGTTTACTCGCGTGTTCAGCACGATCGGCACCTACGTGGATCTTCGCGGTGGCGCGCGTTATCCTACGCTCATCCGCAAATTCGAGCCAAAGCCGCTCCGCGTGTTCCTCCAAGACGGTTCCAACGACAATAACCACTACGGCGGCGACTGGTGGATGGCCAATCAGATGATGGAGCGCGCGCTCACGTTTGCCGGCTATGAGGTGAATCACGTCTGGGGTGAAGGCGCGCACAGCGGCAAGCACGGCACCCTGCTTTTCCCCGAGGCGATCCGCTGGCTCTGGAAAGATTGGCCGCAACCCGTGAAAGCCGGCGCGTCCAAGAACGCCACGCTCGCGGCGCTGCTGATCCCCAGCGAGGAGTGGCAACTCGTGGCCGAGGGCTACAAGGGCACCGACGCTCCGGCCGTGAACGCGCAGGGCGAGGTGTTTTTTAACGACGTCGGCAACAACCGCACCCACAAGATCGCTCTGGACGGCGTCATCAGCGTGTTCAACGACGACTGCAAAAAAGCCTCCGGCCAGGCATTCGGTCCCGACGGGCGGCTCTATTCGGTTTCTGGTAACGATCCCAAAGTGATCGTGCGCGACGCTACGGGCGCCGCTCCGACCGTGCTCGTGGACGGCACCCGCGGCAACGACGTCGTCGTGACGCACAACGGCAATCTCTACTTCACCAACTCGCCGCCCAGCACGAGCAACGAGCCGAGTAAAGTCTGGCTCCTGCGACCCGGCAGCCCTGTGCCCGTGCAGGTCGATACGGATCTGCGCTTCGCCAACGGCATCGCGCTCTCGCCCGACCAGTCGCTCCTCTACGTTTCGGATTACCGCTCCCACTGGGTTTATAGCTATCAGATCCAGCCCGACGGCAGCCTTGCCAACAAGCAGCGCTATTATTGGCTCCACGAGGCCGACCCCGACGATCAAAGCAGCGCCGACGGTATGCGCGTAGACCGCGAAGGCCGGCTCTACGTCACGACGCGCCTCGGCATCCAGATCTGCGACCAAGCCGGCCGCGTGCAGTGTATTCTACCCACGCCCAATCACCGCGTCTCCAACCTCGTCTTCGGCGGCACCCAGTTCGACACGCTCTTCGCGACGTGCGGCGACAAAATCTACAAGCGCCGACTCAAGGCCACGGGTGCGAACGCTTGGGACGCGCCCAATAAACCGACTGTGCCGAAACTGTGAGTTAGGGCGGGCCAGCTGGATCGTGCGCCCCGCGTTCGTCCATGGCCATCTCGTGCGTGCGGAGCCCGGTTTACCGGACCGCCCGGCGGTTTCGCGATCACCGGTCCGCGTAACCGTCGGGACGCGCTTGATGCCATGTCCAAGCGGTCGCGACAATCGACTCGATATCGTTGAACTTCACCTTCCAGCCTAGCTCTTCCACCGCCTTCGCCGAGTTGGCGTAGAGCGCGGGCGGATCGCCCGCCCGACGCGGAGCGAGCACATGCGGGACTTTTTTCCCGGTGACCTTTTCGACCGCACGAATCACTTCGAGCACAGAGGTGGGCTTGCCGGTGCCGAGGTTGTAGAAGAGCGCCGCGCCCGGTGCCTCTAGGTGTTTGAAGACGGCGATGTGCGCCCGGCTCAGATCGTCCACGTGAACGTAGTCGCGCAGGCAGGTTCCATCGGGCGTCGGATAATCGGTGCCGAAGACTTGGAGTGCCGGACGTTTGCCCACAGCCGAGTCGATCGCGAGCGGGATGAGGTGCGACTCGGGCACGTGATCCTCACCGATGGTGCCGTCTTCGGACGCACCGGCGGCGTTAAAATAGCGGAAGGCCGCAAAGCTCAACCCGTGGGCGTGGGCGAGGGCTTTGAGGGCGTTTTCGATATCGAGCTTCGTCTGGCCGTAGGGATTGATGGGCGCCTGCGGCATCGTTTCGATTATGGGCATGCCCGCCGGCACGCCGTAGGTGGCGCAAGTCGAAGAGAAGACGAATTTCTTCACGCCGTGTGCGAGCATCGCGCGCAGCAGGCCGAGCGTGGCGACGACGTTGTTGAAATAGTATTTGAGCGGGTCGTTCACCGATTCGCCGACGTAGGCGAAGGCCGCGAAGTGCATCACGGCCTCGATTTTTTCTTCGACGAAGATTTTGCCCACCGCGACCTCATCGCCCAGGTCGGCCGTGTAGAGCGGGATACCCGCCGCGACCGCGCCGCGATGACCAAACACCAGATTATCGAGGACGATGGGACGATGGCCGGCAGCAATCAGCTGGCGAACACAGTGACTGCCGATGTAACCGGCTCCTCCGACGACGAGAACGTTCATAGAATTGAGAGGTTTTATTGCTTTCGCCGACGGGATGGCTAGCGATTTCCGTTTATACCCGCATGAAGCCCGCGCGCATCGTCATCACAGGCATTGGTCTGACCGCTCCAAACGGTAACTGCCTCACTGAATTCCGCAAAAATCTCCTGAACGGCGTTGCCGGGATCGAGCGCATGGAAATCCGCTACATGGGTTCCCAGCTCGCGGGCGTATGCCACTACGATCCCCTCAAGTATCAGAAGAAAAAAGAAGTCCGCGTCGGCACCCGCGCCGGTTCCATTTCGATCTACTGCGCGCGCGAAGCACTGGCTGACAGCGGCGCAAATTTCGAAGCGATGCCCAAAGACCGCGTGGGCATTTATATCGGGTGCACCGAGCACGGCAACGTCGAGACTGAGAACGAAATCTACAATATTTCAAAATTTAACTACGACACGAAGTTCTGGTCGCATTACCACAACCCGCGCACCGTCGCCAACAACCCCGCTGGCGAAACCTCGCTCAATCTCGGCATCACCGGTCCGGCCTATACCATCGGCGCCGCCTGCGCCGCCGGCAACATGGGCCTTATCCACGCGGCGCAAATGCTGCGCCTCGGCGAGGTCGATTTCGCGATCTGCGGCGGTGTCAGCGAGAGTATCCACACCTTCGGCATCTTCGCCGGCTTCAAGTCGCAGAACGCCCTCGCGACCCACGCCGATCCCCACAAGGCCTCGCGCCCTTTCGACAAGGCCCGTAACGGCATCGTCATTTCCGAAGGAGGCTGTCTCTACACCCTCGAACGCCTCGAAGACGCGCAGGCTCGTGGCGCCAAGATCTACGCTGAAATCGCTGGTTATCACGTCAACTCCGACGCCTCCGACTACGTTTTGCCCAATCCCGTCCGCCAGGCCGAGTGCGTCCGCGCCTCCATCTCGCGCGCCGGGCTCACGCCGGCCGATATTCACATCGTCAACACGCACGCCACCGCGACTCCGCTTGGCGACATCCAAGAGTGCGAGGCCATTCGCGCCGTCTTCGGCGAGGGCTGCCCCGACACGTATATCAACAACACCAAGAGCTTCATCGGTCACTGCATGGGCGCGGCCGGCGCGCTCGAGTTGGCGGGGAACCTGCCTTCCTTTGACGACTTGACGGTCCACGCCAGCATCAACGTCGATGACCTCGATCCGGCATGTGCTTTGCCCAACCTGGTGCTGAATCAACCCCAGAAGGTTGCGAAAGTGGACACTATCCTTAACAACTCTTTCGGGATGCTCGGTATAAATTCCGCGTTGATTGTTAAACGCTTTCACCCGTAATCCCGACTTTTACCAGCCACCATGACCAAAGACGAATGCAAGCAAGTCGTGCTCGATATCATCGCCGATATCGCGCCCGACGAAGATCTCTCGAACGTGAAGCCAGAGGTGCGCCTCCGCGACCAGCTTCAGCTCGATAGCATGGACTTCCTCGACATCGTCATGGAGCTCCGCAAACGCCACAGCATCGAGGTGCCCGAGGCCGAATACCAGCAACTCGCCTCGCTCGATAGCTGCGCCGAATATTTGACGCCCAAGTTCAACGCGCTCGTCGCGAAGAGCTGACCCGAGGTTTGACCTCACACGCGGGCCGGGAATGAATTTCCCGGCCTTTTGTTTGCCCAACCATCGCGCATGAACACCAGCAGCCACTACGATGTCGCCATCATCGGCGCCGGCATGTCGGGCCTCGCGGCGGGCATCCGCCTCGCGCATTTCGGCAAAAAAGTCTGCATTTTCGAACGTCACAATGCCGTAGGCGGGCTCAATAGTTTTTATAGCATCGGCGGCCGCAAATTCGACGTCGGCCTGCACGCGCTCACGAATTTCGTGCGGCCTGGTGTAAAGGGCACGCCATTCACCAAGCTCCTTCGCCAACTCCGCATCGACCGCGCCGAGTTTGCGCTCTGCGAGCAAAAACAATCCCGCGTCACCTTCGGCCCCGCCGGCGAAACCTCGCTTCGGTTCACCAATGATTTCGCGGTTTTTGAGAGCGAGGTTGCGTCGCAATTTCCCATACAGATCGACGGCTTCTGCCGACTCGTCACTGCAATCCGCACGTTCGACGACGTTTCTCTCGATGCGGCGCCGGTCTCCGCCCGCGTTGTCGTGCGCAGTTACATCACCGATCCGCTCCTCGAAGACATGCTCTTCTGCCCGGTCATGTATTACGGCAGCGCGCAGGAGCACGACATGGAGTTCGGCCAGTTCGTGATCATGTTCAAGGCGCTCTTTCTCGAAGGATTCGCCCGCCCACTCGACGGCGTGCGCGTAATTCTTCGCGTGCTTTTGGAGAAATACCGCCAGGCCGGCGGCGAACGCCGGATGAAGTGCGGTGTGCAAAAAATCATCAGCTGCGACGGTCTCGCCAGTGCGCTCCTGCTCGATAACGGTGAGGAGATCACCGCGACGCATATCATCTCCTCCATCGGCGCCCCTGAGACCGAACGACTCGTCGGCCCGCCTCCGGGCACCGCGCCGCTCGCGCCCGGCAGCCTTTCGTTCGTAGAGACGATTTCGATTCTTAATTGCCAGCCCGCCACGCTCGGGTGGGGGAGTGACACCATTGTCTTCTTCAACGATTCCCCTCGCTTTGACTACGCCTGCCCCACGCGTCCCGTCGATGTGCGCAGCGGGGTGATCTGCATTCCCAATAATTTCGATTACGGCGCGGGACTCACGCTACCCGAGGGCATTTTTCGCGTCACCTGCCTCGCGCGCTACGATCAGTGGGCGGCGTTGCCCAAGGAAACTTATCAGGCCGAGAAACGTCGTTGGTTCGCAGAGGTGCAGCGCAGCGCCCGGCGTTTCCTCCCCGCAGTCTCCGATACCGCGCTTACCGAGGTCACGCTCGCGACTGATATGTTCACCCCTCGAACCATTACCAAATTCACCGGGCACATTGGCGGCGCGATCTATGGTGCGCCGGTAAAACATCGGCAAGGTCGCACCGCTTTGGAAAACGTCTATCTCTGCGGCACCGACCAGGGTTTTCTGGGCATCATCGGCGCGATGCTCAGCGGTATCTCGATGGCCAACTATCACATCTTGCAAAAAGGCTAGGAGCCACCCGACATAGCCTTCCCCTCCCCATGAAAAAACTATTCCGTTTCGCCCTCATCGTTCCCCTCGTAGTCGCCGCACTGCACGCCGGTGATTTCCGCGATCATCTCGGCCTGCAACTCTACAGCCTGCGCGCGCAGACCAAGGAGAGCACGACCGGCGCGCTCGACATCGCAAAATCTTACGAAGTCAAAGAGGTCGAACTCGCCGAGAT
>JANXLP010000641.1 GCA_025355125.1 Opitutaceae bacterium
GCGAATCACTCTGGAACCCAGGCCGGCTCGGAGAGCCGGCCCCACCTTGGCCTCACCTTTTTAGAAGCCCCGAGGGGTTTGGGGATGTGCCGGGATCACGGGCGAACCACATCCCGCACGCAGCGGAACCCGGCGTGGTTGCTGCCGGTGTCCGGAGCGCCTTTGCCGCGCGTTCCAACCATGTAGCGCGTGCAATATTGATCAGTGCATAGGAAGGAGCCGCTGCGCTGGACGCGTTTCGCCATACCGGGTTCGGTGGGATCAAAGCTCTCGGCCTCGGTGACGCCGCGCGGGTTGCGCACCACCCCGCCGCCGGCGGAGCGCACGGCGAGCGCGTAGCCGTCGGGCCGATACCAATCGCTGCACCATTCCCACACGTTGCCCGACATGTCGTGCAGCCCGTAGGCGTTGGCGGGATATGAGGCCACGGGCGCGACGCCGGCGAAACCGTCGCTCTCGGCGTTTTTGTGCGGGAACGCGCCTTCCCAAATGTTGGCCATCCACTTGCCATCGACCGTGAGATCGTCGCCCCACGTGTAGCGTTTGCCGGTGAGGCCACCGCGCGCGGCGAACTCCCACTCCGATTCCGTCGGCAGACGTTTGCCCGCCCAAGCGGCGTAGGCTTCGGCGTCGGCGTAGGCGACGTGGACAACCGGGTCCCGGTCGCGGTCTTTGATCGTGCTGTTGGGGCCAGTCGGATGCCGCCAGTTGGCACCCGGGACGTAGCGCCACCAGCGCAGCGCGTTGTCCAGAGGCACGGCTTCACTGGGCGGCGAGAAGACCACGGAACCGGCCACCAACAGCTCGGGAGCCGCACCGGGGTAATCTTCGGCGCGTGGTTTGCGCTCGGCGATGGTCACGTAGGCAGTGGCGGCGACGAAGCGGGCGAACTCGGCGTTGGTGACCTCGGTGCGGTCCATCCAGAAGGAATCCACGGCGACACGATGGACCGGGCGCGCGTCGTCCATCGGTTCGTTGCCGCCGCAGAGATCGGTGCGCGGATCGGTGCAGCCCATGGAAAATTCGCCGCCGGGAATCCAGACCATGCCCGCCGGGGCGACCTTGGGTGCGGGGGCGGGGTTGGCGACGGTGGGAAGAAATTTATCCGGGTCTGTGCCGGGCGTGGGGGTTTGAGCCGGGAGCCATGTGGCTAGGCTCAACGCAAGCAGCGGGAAAAACCGACGGCGCATTATCATGGACTCAGACGAGGCGCTCTTTCCTCAGGGATCAACGTCGTAAACTTCGATCAGGCCGATGCCGGTGTTGTTGGTCGTGCCGACGCCGCTCAATTGTGCGGTGTAAGCGCCGGGGGCGAGCATCACGAGGATCGAGGAATCTTTGCTCCCATTGGCGAGCGGGAACGCGCCGGCAGCGGTCGCGGCGGCGGCGATGAACGTGGCGTCATCGCCGGCCGCCCAATCGTCGTTGGTCGCAAGAGTTTTGCCCGCGGAGTCGAGGAGTTTGAGCTGCGGATCGGGCAACACCGCGTTGGCGCCGAGACCGAAGTTGCGGAGCGTGGGCCCGACGCCGCGGATGAGCACGCGGCGGGACACGGTGCCGTTCACGATAAAGCCGGCGATGAGGATATTCTCCCCGGTGCCTACGTTCGCGCGGGTGGAGACGTTGACGGCCTTGGGGCCGGTGAGCGTGGTGCTGGCATCGTAAACTTCGACGATGGCGACGCCCGTGGTGTTGCCCGCGCCGCTGGCCTGGACGGTGTAGCTGCCGGGGTTGAGCGTCGCGAGGACCACGGCGTCGAGTGAGTTGGCGGGCAGCGCGAAGGCTCCCACGCGCGTGGTGGCCTGCGTGATAGCGGTCACGGCGGCGGCACCGCCGGTCTGGGTGCCCCAGTTGTCGTTGGTCTGGACGACGGCGCCGGCGGCGTTGATGACGGTGAGGTTGGGATTGGGCAGGAAGCCGGTGATGCCGAGGCCGGCGAGGCTGGGGCCGACGACGCGGATGAGCATGGGCTTGGTGCCGGTGCCGGTGACGACGAAGCCGGCGGCCAGCACGTTGGCGCCGTTGCCGGCGATGCCGCGCGAGGAGATGTTGCCCAGTCGGGTGGGTGCGGTGGACAGCGTGAGGAGCGCGGGATCGCTCGTGGTGGAGCCGGCGCTGGTGGTGACGACAACGGAGTAGTTGCCGGCCTGGGAATTGGCGATGTTGGTGAGGTAGAGCGTGGGTGAGGTGGCACCGGCGAGAGGTGCTCCGTTTTGGAGCCATTGGTAGCTAATCGGCGGCGCCCCGAGGGCTTCGACACTGAAGATGGCTCCGGAGCGAGCGGCGACGGTGAGGGGCGCGGGTTGCTTCGTGATGGTGACGTAGCGATAGGCGTAGAGGATGTCCTTCAACGTCGCGTCGGCGACGGCGGCGAGATCGGGGAAGCGGTTGAGGGCGGCGATGCGGGTGGCTATCTGGACGGGGGTGGAGACCGTGTTGGGGCTGGCGGCGGCGTCCTGCGGTGTGAGAACGGTGGGGCGGTCGAGCTGGTAATAGAGGGCGGCGGTGCGGCCGAGCTGGATGAGGGCGGTGTTGCCGGAGTTGGTGCGGGTGATGAATTCGGAGACGGCGGTAGCGACGCTTGAGGCGGCGTAGCCGCGGCCGAGGGTGAGGCTGGCGGTGTCGTTGTTTTGGAAGCGGAAAACATCGAGGGTCGAGGGCCCGCCGAGGCCGGCGGCCTGCCAGAGGCGGGTGGTGAATTCGGTAAATGTGGTGGCATAGCCGGCATTAAAATTGGCGGCGGTGGGCGCGGGCACCGAGGAAAATTTCAGCGCGTATTCCTGCGAGGTGAGGATGGTGTTGACGACGGTGGCGAGATTGCCCCGCTGGCCGAAGATGGTGTTGTAGTTAGCGGTGGTGGGCCACTCGCCCATGAGGAGCCAGTAGGCCACGAGGACGTTGGCGATGCCGTTGAAGCTGGCGTTGGTGAAGGCGCCGTTGGCGGTGGCAAGGTTGGCCGCGAGCTGGGCGCGGGTGAGGGTGCCGGCGGCGAGCTGGGAACCGAGGCTGGCGAGCTGGAGGGCGTTGGGGGTGGAGCCGGGGCCGTTGATGTCCGCGAAGGTCTGGTTGATGAAGGCGTCGTCATCCAGGAGGGGGTTGTTGGGACGGACGGTGACGACGCGGACGGCGGACTGGGCGGTGTTGCCGGTGCTGTCGGTGGCGAGGGCGTAGATATTGTAGGCGCCGGAGGGAGACGGGGTGAAAGTGAAGGCCCAGGCGGGGGCGCCGTTGCCGGTGCCGATCTGCACGCCGTTGTTGAAGTAGGCGACGCTGGCGATGGTGCCGTCGGAATCCTGCGCGGTGGCGGTGAGGGTGACGCTGCGGCCGAAGGCGACGGTGGCGGGGCTGGCGGCCATGGTGAGGGTGGGCGCGGCGCTGCTGGCGGTGGTAAGGGTGAGGTTGGTGATGGGGGTGGCGACGGTGTTGCCGGCGTTGTCGCGGGCGAGCGCCTGGACCTCGTAGTTGCCGGCGGTGAGGCCCGCGAAGGAGGCGGGGAGGCGCCAGAGGTTGGTGAGTTGCTCGCGGGTGGCGAAGCCAAGGCACTGGCGGTTGAGGAAGAATTCGACGGAAGCGACGAAACCGTCGCCATCGGTGGCGGTGGCGAGGAGGGAGATGGTGGAGGCGGTGGTGGCAGTGCCAGGGAAGTTGGTGAAGGCGACGGTGGGGACGTTGCCGACGGCGTTGATGAGTTGCACCGTGCGGATAGTGGGGCTGGTGGTGGAGACACTACCGCTGGCGACGGTGGCGGTGAGGCCGATGGTATAGGTGTCGGCGGTCGCGTTGGTGAAGATGCCGCGGTAGGTGGTGGTCGTGCCGACACGGGTCGCGGTGATCGACGGAACGGTGCGACCGCCGGAGCCGGAGACGGTGAACTGCACGGTGGGCGTGAGCGTCTGGTCGGCCAGGGTGACGGTGGCGGCGAGGTAGGTGGGGGCGCCGACGGTGGTGACCGTGGTGCTGTCCACGGGGCGGTCGAGGGTGACGACGGGGGCGGCGGTGGCGGTGACGGTGAGCGTGATCACGCTCGAGATGTTGGTGTTGCCGGTGTCGTCGGTGACGGCGACGAAGAGGCGGTAGGTGCCGGCGGCGGTGGGCGTAAAATTGAAAAGCGCGACACTGCCGTTGGCGGGATTGAGCTGGGCGCCGCCGGTGGTGACGCCGTTTGAGTAGAGCTGGATCGAGGCAATGTTGCCGTCGGTATCGGTGGGGAGCGCGGCGAGCTGGAATGAGTTGCCCTGCGCAATGGTGGTGCCGCCGAGCGCCGCAGTCTGGATGGTAGGGGGTGCGCTGGAGGAGGGATTGATCGTGAGATTTACGAGGGCGGACTGGGTCTGGACGCCGGTGTTGTCACGGGCGATGACGAAGAGTTGGAGCGGATAGGCGTTGTTGGCGTTGGGCGTGACGGCCGTGTAATCGAACGTGTCCAGACCATAGACGAGGCGATAGAGATTACCCGTGGTGGTCTCGCGGATGCCGTTGCCGATCTTGAAGGGGGTGATGCCGTCGGTGAGGAAAAACTCAACGGTGGCGATGGTGAAGGTCGTGTTGCCGGGCGCGACAGTGGCGACGAAATTGGCCGTGGAGAGCGTCTGGAGTCCGAGGGCGGGGACAGGGTTGACGCCGACCGCGGTGACGACGGGCGGCGGTGTGGTGACGGTGGCCACGCTGACGTAGGTGGGGGCCGAGGTCGTCGAGAGGGAGTTGGTATCGGTGACGCGGGCGGTGACCTGGCCGACGCCGAGCTGGGCGGTCGTGGGCGTCCACGCGAAGGAGTAGGTGCCGCCGTTGGCGACGGTGGGCGAAGTGCGGCTGCCGACGAACGTGGTGCCGACATAAAATTCGACGAGGAGGACGGTGGCGCCGCTGCCGCCGGTGGCGGTGGCTGAAAGGGTGAACGAAACGCCGGGCGTGGCACGCGTGGGGGCAACCGCAGTGCCGAGGGGGGCGACGATCGTCACGACGGGCGCAGTGAACGCGGCGGTGATCGTCGCAGTGTTGGAAACGGTGGTGTTGCCGCGGTCGTCGGTGGCGATGGCCTGGATGGCGTAGGTGCCGGGCGCGGTCGGGGTGAATGAACCAGTGTAGGGCGAGGCGGTGACGGGGTTGCCGACGGCGGCGCCGTTGGCGTAGAACTGGACACTGGCGACGGTGCCGCCGACCCCGAGAGCGGTCGCGGCGAGGCTGACGGCGGTGCCGGGGATGGCGGTGGTGTTGTTGCCGGGGCTGATGAGGGTGGCGGTGGGCGGCTGGCCGACGGCGCTGGCGACAGTAAGCGTGACTTGGGCGTCGCGGGCGAGGCCGGCGTTGTCGGTGACCCGGGCCGAGAGCACATAGGTGCCGGGAGTGGAGGGCGCAGTATAGCGATAGACGTAGGGCGCGGCGGTGACCGAGGGGCCGACCTTAGTGCCGTCGATGAAGAATTCGACACTGACGACGGCCCGGCCGGCGGCGGGCGCGACGGTGGCGAGCGCGTAGCGCGTGGCACCGGCGGGTAGCGTGGTCGCGGGGGCGGTGCCGGGCGAGAGCGTGAGCGCGATGGTGGGCGCGGCGGGATCGGTGACGGTCACCGTGACGGCGGTGGACGTGGTCGTGGCGCCGAGCGAATCGGTCGCGCGGGCCGTGAGGAGGACGGTGCCGGCGACGGTGGGCGTCCAATTGACGGTGTAGGGCGAGACGGTGGCCGGGGCACCAATGGCGATACCGTTGGCGAAGAACGCGACTTGGGTGATGGTCGAGCCCACGCTCGCGGTGGCGGTCGCGGTC
>JANXLP010000686.1 GCA_025355125.1 Opitutaceae bacterium
GTCGCCGATTTCAACCGCGACGGCCGCCCCGACCTCCTCATCGTCGGCCACGGCACCGACACCCCGCCCTTCCCCGGCGAGCAGACCAAGCTCCTCATTCAGACCGCCGACGGCCGCCTCGCCGACGAATCCGCCACCCGCCTTCCCCAGCGCGGCAGCTTCACCCACAACGTCGCCGTCGGCGACATCGACGGCGATGGCGACCTCGATATCTACATGGCCAACGTCAACGGCGGCGACTCCGGCCCCCGCTTCTATCTCAACAACGGCACCGGCACCTTCACCGAAGCCACCGACCGCCTCCCCGCCGACATCGCCAACCGCACCGGCGGCCGCAACTACACCGCCAGCCTCCTCCTCGATCTCACCGGCGACGGCCGCCCCGAACTCATCCTCGGCCCCGGCGACACCGGCCCCAACGAAATCCTCCTCAACGACGGCACCGGCCGCTTCACCCGCGACGCCCGCTACACCCTCCCGCCCAAAATCCTCGGCACCCGTTCCACCACCGTCACCATCACCACCGCCGACTTCAACGCCGACGGCGCCCCCGATCTCCTCCTCGGCACCACCGGCGGCACCGAACTCCTCGTCGACGGCCGCACCATCGACGGCTACGGCATCCCCGGCCTCCAACTCCTTCTCAACCGCGGCGACGGCACGTTCTACGACGCCAACGAAGGCGCCGGCTTCACCTGGTCAACCAACGAGCGCTGGGTCGTATGGACTCGCCTCGCCGACTTCGACGGCGACGGCCGCACCGACATTCTCGCGATGGTCACCAGCGTCGCCAGCGGTCAGCTCCCCCGCCTCTTCCTGAATCGCGGCGCCGGCCGCTTCGCCGATGCCAGCGAGGCCTACACGCCCCCCGGCAGCTTCAACAGTTTCTTTCAAGTCGGCGATTTCGACCGCGATGGTCGCCCCGATATCCTCAGCGCCAACACCGCGTCCGTCTCCATCGCGCGGAGCCTCAAACCCCTCGACCGCGCCCTCTTCCTCTCCGCCCCCGACGCCCTCGGCCGCATCACCAACCTCTCCATCCGCTCCCAGGCCGGCACCGGCAACCAAACCCTCATCACCGGCTTCTCCCTCAGCGGTGCCGGCACCAAGCCCCTCCTCGTCCGCGCCACCGGCCCGGCCCTGGCCGGCTTCGGCGTCCCCGGCACCCTCGCCGATCCCAAGATCGAAGTCGCCCCCCTTGGCGGCACGACCATCGCCACCAACGACGACTGGGCCGGCACCACGGCCCTGAGAAACGCTTTCGCCTCCGTCGGCGCCTTCCCGCTCACCGATGCCGCCGGCAAAGACGCCGCCCTGCTCGTCACCCCCGGAGTCGGCGGCTACACCGCCACCGTCACCGGCGCCAACAACGGCACCGGCGTCGCCCTCGTCGAAGTTTACGACGCCGGCTCCGGCAACGCCCTACGCCTCACCAACCTCTCCGCCCGCACCCAAGTTGGCACCGGCGCCGATACCCTCGTCGCCGGCTTCACCGTCAGCGGAAACGTGCCGAAAAAACTCCTGATCCGCGCCACTGGCCCCACGCTGGGCGTTTTCGGCGTCGGCGGCACCCTCGCCGATCCGGTCCTCGAAGTGCGCCCCCTCGGCGTGGACAACATCGTCGCGAGCAGCGACGACTGGCGCGGCACCACCGCACTCAAAGCCGCCTTTGCCTCAGTGGGCGCCTTCGGTTTCGCCAACGAAACCAGCAAAGACGCCGCCATCGCCATCGAACTCCCGCCCGGCGGCTACACCGCCACCATCTCCGGTAAAAACTCCACCACCGGCGTCGCCCTCGTCGAAGTTTACGAGCTCCCCTAATCTCCCCTCTTCATCTCATGCGCCTCTCCCTCCTCGCCGTCACCCTGCTCATCACCGCCACCGCCACCGCCCAGACCGCGCTCATCCGCCCCAGCCCGCGCACCCTCAGCGTGACCCAGCGTCCCGCCGACACCGCCTTCTGGAAAATCGATAATTTCGGCTTCAGCTCGCTTCTGTTGGACGAAAAACACGGTGTCTGGCGCTATCCGAGATACGAAGACGTCAACGCCGCCGGCTACTTCAAACCCGACATGCACAACGTCGGCGTCGGTGATTTCAACGGCGACGGGAAGCAGGATATCGTGATCGCGTGGGCCATCTTTCCTCACGTCACCGCCCATAGGACGGACCTCACCGTGACCGTGATGCTCAACGACGGCACCAGCCGCCTCGTCCCCCGCCCCGATATTTGGGCCGGCGCCGCCCCCAAACGCACGGGCCTCGCCTACCGCACCAAGGTCGCGGATTTCAACGGCGACGGCCGCGCCGATTTCGTTGTCGCCCCCCAAGGCATCATCGAGCGCACCGCGCCCGGCGTCTTTACCAACACTTACGAACCCGTCCTCCTCGTGCTCAGCCGGCCTGACGGCAAAATGGAAGACGCCTCCGTAGGCATCGCCGGCCAGGAAACCGGCGGCGTCGTCCCCGGCATCGAATTCAGCCACGACATGTCCGCGGGAGATCTCGACGGCGATGGCGACATCGACTTCTACACGGCAAAGTTCGCCTTCCTCAACGACGGTCGCGGCAACTTCACCCCCACCACCACCTCGCTTCCCCTGCAAGCGCGCCCCCCCGAAACCTACGTGATGAGTTCCGCCATCGGCGACCTCAACGACGACGGCGTCGGCGACCTCGTCGTCTGCCACGCCAAAACCGCCGTCTCTCTGCCCCTCGCGTATGTGCTGCTCAGCAAAAATGGCAGTCGCAGCCTGTCCGATCGCCAGGTCGTCACCTTGCCCGATACGATGTTCGGCGTGATCGCTTCCCGGCAAAACGAAGTCGCCGTCGTCGACATCACCGGCGATGGCCGGCTCGACATCGTCTTCGGCCTCACCCGCGACCAGCCGTATTATCAAGGCCGCGCGATCCAGATTTTCGTTAACAAAGGCAACGGCGTCTTCACCGAAGAAACGGCCGCCCGCCTCGTCGACCCGCGCAAGGACTACAGTATCCAAGGCGGTGTCGGCATCGGCGAAGGCACGCTCCACTTCGTCGACGTGAACCGCGACGGGTTCATCGACATCGTCGACTCGAACGCTCCTGAGGACGGCGCCGGAATCACCGTGGATTCGATGCCCGGCTCGACCGTCTTCCTCAACCGCGGCAACGGCACCTTCACTCATCTGCCCCGCGCGGCCCGCCCCTGGGTGCAGCGCTGGCAACTGCAGGGCTTCGAAGGCTATCGTGCTTTCGCGGAAGGCCCGATGGACCAAGCTTATCCCATCGACCTCGATGGCATGGGCAACATCGACTTCCTCTCCCTCGTTCGCACGCCGCTCAGCGGTTGGCCGCAGGTTGAGCCGTGGGATATGGCCTTTTATATCATCCGCGGCACCGACGAGCGCTACCAGCCTGTCACCCTCGACAGCACACTGAGCAATCTCTCGGTGCGCACCTTCGCGGGCAGCGGCGACAAGACGCTCATCGCCGGCTTCGTCGTAGCTGCCGGCTCGCGCAACATCCTCGTCCGTGGCATCGGCCCCACGCTCGGCGCGTTCGGCGTCGGCGGCGCGCTCGCGGATCCCGTGCTGGAGCTCAACGGCGGTGCCGCCGTCGTGCGTAATGACAATTGGGAGACCGGCAGCGCCAACGCCGCTGCGTTCTCGGCGGTCGGCGCATTTGCCCTCGGCGCCGGCGCCAAGGATTCCGCGATGCTAGAATCGATCACCGGCAGCCGCACCGCACGGCTCGAAGGGAACGCTGGCGGCACGGGTATCGCCCTCGTCGAACTCTACGCCGCCGCCGGTGGCACCGGCCGGCTGATCAATGTTTCAGCGCGCACCGAAGTCGGCACCGGCGACAACATCCTCATCGCCGGCTTCAACATCTCCGGCACCACGCCCCGCCGTCTCCTCATCCGCGCCATCGGCCCCACCCTCGGCGTGTTCGGCGTCGGCGGCGTGCTGGCCGATCCCGTCCTCGTCGTGCGCACCGGTGCCGGCGTCGAAGTCGCCGCCAACGACAACTGGAG